>JARDZI010000477.1 GCA_029240935.1 Clostridiales bacterium | reverse complement strand
ATTATTCAGAATATTAATCATATGTTACTATATTGAAAGAATGAAAAAAGATTGAAATGACTATGTGCATTTCAATCTTACGAGCTTTAACGATATTGATAATGTCCAGATTCGAATATGTTTTTAATTTCCTTTATACTGTTAGTTTTGCTCAAAGCCACCATCAGCTTTATTCTTGCCTTTTGCCCTGGAAGATTGTCCCCAAAGATCACACCTATGTTCCTGAGTTCCTTTCCACCACCCTGATAGCCATAGGAATCAAGAACTCTCCCTTGAAAACATCTTGAAACCAAAACTACAGGAACACCTTTTTCTATGGCTCTTTTAACACCTTCCACCATATAAGGTGGAATATTTCCTCTCCCCATAGCTTCAATTACCAATCCTTTTGAGCCTTCACTTAGACAAAAATCAATGTATTTTGAATCCATACCAGCTGCACATTTAATTAAATCTACCTTTGGCTCTATACCTTCTGTTAGAATATGATGCTTTTTAAGACTGTCTCTATAGAAAATAACCTCGTTGCTGTCTACAATACCTATTGGGCCAAAATTTGGACTCTTAAACGTGTCCAAACTCATAGAATTTGCTTTAGTAACCTCACTGGCACAGTTAAGTTCATCATTTAAACAAACAAGAACTCCTCTATTTTTCGCTTCATCGGATATAACTGTACAAATTGAGGCAGCTAAATTTGCTGGTCCATCATAGCCAAGTTCTGAACTGTTTCTCATAGAACCCGTTACAACCACCGGTTTCTCATTATTAATTGTTAAATCTAGAAGATAAGCTGTTTCTTCCAAGGTATCAGTACCATGAGTTACTACAACCCCGCTAATATCCTCTCTGACTAAAAGCTTTTGAATATATTTGGAAAGCTCCAGCATTGTTTCAGGCGTCATATGAGGTCCAGGCAAATTAGAAAAGGTATAGGATTCTATTTGCGCAAATTTTTCTATTCCTGTAACCATAGACATTATTTCCTCACCTGTAAGTGTAGGAACTGCCGCTTGAATCCGTGGATCTACCTTCATAGTAATTGTTCCACCATTAAATATTACTGCAACCTTCTTTATAGTATCATTGCTGTTATCTGCCACTGTTTAACACCTCTTAGAGCAATATAATTGATTCAGTGCATTTGAAATAATTATTTCATTCACATTATATTTTACAATATAATTTTCTTAAAGTCATCAATTTTAGAGCAACAATATTAATATTAAATAGTGCTTTACTTTAATACCATAGGCTCATCCTTCAGACCATTTAGCTCATTTATAAATCTACTGAAGGTAAAAAAATAATCCGATAACCGATTTATATATTCGTAGCTTTTAGGATAAGTTTGCTCTGCTAATGCTCTTACAAATACTCTTTCGACTCTTCTAATTATTGTTCTTATTGTATGAGAAAATGCGGCTGCTTGACCTCCTGAATAATAAACAAAGGATTTCATTGGTTCTGTTTTATCAACCATATAATCAATTTCTTTTTCTAGAAGTTCAATTTCATCCCCTGTTACATATACTTCAGTGAATTCAGTTGAAATTTCTATTCCAACTAGGTATAGGTCATACTGCACTCTTTTAAGCATATTATCCAAATCAGTCATAGTGTTTGCACTATAATTAGCTTGATTTGTTTTCAATAAACTTCTTAGAAAACCTATATTAGCATTAATTTCATCTATGCCTCCTTGAAGCTCCATTTCAATATCAGCCTTAGAATATTTTTTATCTAGCAAATTTGTTGTAAAGCCTTTATCTCCGGTCTTTGTATAAATTTTATCCATGATATCTCCCTTTTCTTAAAAATATTATAAATTCAAGTATATAATAATTTTCTTTGACTAGAATTAAAATAATAAATCTAGACATGAATACATATATTAAGTTTACGCAACCTATAAATAGGAGGTGATACAAATGATTAATATACCGTATATAGATAATTTTCAAGATGTATCCAGAAATACGGATGAAGCTTCCGCAGAAAATTACATTACAGATGATTATAATGAAAACTTAACCGAAAAGCTTGGAGGAAACTACGCAAAGATTATTGAGTTTTATGATAGTAAATTATAATATACAATAAATAAACTATTATTTAAAAACAATAAAAGAGCTAATAAGCTCTTTTATACTTTGGGAAGCCCTCTTACTGGCTCACTTGCATTTGGTTTTACATCCATAGTTATAGGATTTGCTTTCTTTTCATTTGTGGTTTTATTGTCATTTTTTCTCATCTTCTCACTTTTATTTCCCATATTATCACCACCTTTAATAATATGGTACCCAAGCATCAAAATTCATATTCCTGGCCTACTATAAGATAAACTTATAATCTCAGACCATAAACATTCTATTGGTCTGGGTAACAGGATTTGAACCTGCGACCTCATGAACCCCATTCATGCGCGCTACCATCTGCGCTATACCCAGATAATAATATTATTATAGCATAAAATTTCTTAAAATCAATATGAATTAGGCATACTTTGGTAAGTATGCCTA
>JARDZI010000476.1 GCA_029240935.1 Clostridiales bacterium | reverse complement strand
TTCATTAACTTTATCAAAATCCATATTTTCAATATAAAACTTTTTCAGTTCATCATGGAGAAGTTTAGCACGTGAAATTATTTCTAATGCTTTATTTATTAATTCATAAAAATGATGCTTATCCTCTTGAATTTGAGAAATATATTTGTTTTGAAGCATACTCTTAGAGAATATATCCATATAAATCTGAGTTCCTTGAAATTTTTGTTGATTTATTTCGTTAGAAGTAATTATTGCAGTTTTAAGTTGAGGTATAAATATATGTTCTATTTTTTCGGGAATTAAAGGATGATGCATTATTTCAACAGAATAGCCTCTCTTTAAAGCTTCTTCTGATATAATCTTTAAGATAGTAGTTTTTCCGCTTCCGGGTTCTCCATTCAGTACATAAACTCTTTCATAACCAATAATAAGACTATCTGCATATGTAATTATACCTTTAGCTGTAAAGGCAGTAGCAAAAAGATGTCTCTCATTACCCATACTGGAAATAGGTCTTAAAAATAATGAAATTTTAAGGCTTTCTATATATTTATATAGTTTTGACATATTCATAGCTTCTGTATTATAAAAACTCCATATCTCATGTATCATTTTAGCAGCCTCAAGATATTTGTTCGCCCTTTTATAGATATCACTTAATTCTTTATTTATATCTAGTATATTTCGCCTGTATTTTTCAAAACCTTCTTCCTTCCAACATTCACCTAGATTTAATATCTCATCTACAGCTCCAGGAGTTATTGGATCCATTATATGAGGTGAAGTACCATCGAGTAAAGCAACATTAAGTCCTTTTATCACAATAGCATCTAATAAATCATTATTTGCTGAGCAGTGATGATATTCAATATCAAAACCTTTTTCTGAATATAACTTTCCAATCGTTTTCATTAGTGTAGATTTTCCAGTACCAGGTCCACCTTTTAAACAAATAATTCTTCTAGCGTCCTCTTGTCCTAAAATATATTTGTAAAATGAGTAAAAGCCACTCGATGTGTTTGCGGCTGGAAATAAGTGCCTTTCTTTTATAGCCATAGTTATCCCTCCTAGTAATATATAGGTATTTAACTCTAAAGTCACGCATTAGTTTTAACATCTTTATGCTTATGCTTTAAATATAATATTACATTCTATGCAATAGAACATAAAAGGTTACATAAGATATATAAATAAATATAATAGGAGTGATCTGAATGAATAGACTTTGCTTTGACATTGGAGGAACTTTTATTAAGTATGGAGTAGTTGATATTGAAGGAAAAATATTATATAAAAATAAGATATTAACTCCAAAAGATAATTGTAAAATAAATATTCCCAATATTATATGCTGCCAAACAAAAGAGCTTAAAAATAAATATACCATAGATAATATAGGCATTAGTACGGCAGGACAAGTAGATAGTAGCAGTGGTGAGATTATTTTTGCTGCTGATAATATCCCAGGATATACTGGAACAAATTTTAAAGCAGTTATTAATGATAAACTCGGTATGAAATGCTATGTGGAAAATGATGTAAATGCAGCAGCTTTAGGGGAGCTTTGGCTCGGTAGCGGAAAAGGAGAGAATAGTTTTTTGTGCATAACATTAGGTACAGGTATTGGAGGTGCAATTATAATAAATAAAACGCTATATAAAGGAGCGGGAGGAAATGCGGGAGAATTAGGACATATGATAATTAACGAAAATGGAGAAAAATGTGCTTGTTCATTAAATGGGTGTTATGAAAGATATGCATCAACCTCAGCACTTGTAAGAGCTTATGCTAAGGCTAAGGAAATAGATGTTGAAGGCATAAATGGACAAGAAGTTATCAGTAAGGTAATATCAGGAGATAAAATAGCTATTAGAGTGTACGATGAGTTTATAGATCATGTTGTAAGCGGTCTTGTTGGAATAACTCATATTATCGACCCTGGATTGATTATAATAGGTGGCGGTATATCTGAGGCTGGAGAAATGTTTTTAAGTGAAATAAATAAAAGGTTCAAGAAAAAAGTGATAGCATCTTATTCTAAATATACAAGAATAGTGAAAGCAGCCCTAGGGAATGATGCTGGATTAATTGGAGCTTGCTATATAACTCTTCATTCATAAGGATAAGAAGCATTGTAAGCTTGAAGAAGCTTTTGAAGGTCATTAAACTATAAGTTAAAAATCTTCAAAAGCTTCTCAATTGCAATAAATTAAATTAAACAAAGGTACAAATATAGCACCTATGCTTAAGCGCTACTCCGAAAATAGAGACAAGCGAAGCTAGAATAATTATTTAATCATTCTTTATAGTTTTTAATATATCTCTGATTTCCTCTAATAACAACTCTTCTTTTGTTGGTTCTATAACTTTTATTACTTCTTCTTTATCCTCCTTTTTTCTGAAGGAGGTAATGAATTTTATGAATAAGAATATGGAAAAAGAAATAATTAAAAAATCCACTACTGATTGAAGGAATTGACCATAGTTTATTGTAACATCCATACCTTTTCGTAGGGATATGGATGTTTGTAATTTACTTATATTTATCCC
>JARDZI010000475.1 GCA_029240935.1 Clostridiales bacterium | reverse complement strand
CCAAAATTTACTTCTCATTTTTAACTGCTAAAACAGTATATATAGCATCATTAATTTTAGTCTTCTTCACAATTTGGAAGCCAATTAATGACAATGCTTTTTCGAGTTCCTGTGAGCCAATACGAATGGACATTGGTGGTCCTTCTATTATCAAGTCATCCTTTTCATACTCCAGACATAACAGATGACCTCCTGATTTTAGTACCTCAAATATATTTGAGAGTGCTTTTGTCAGCGAACTTACTTCGTGGAGTATTAAAGATGCCATGACAAAATCAACACTGTTATTTTGAATGCTTAAGTTTTCAATATAATCTTGAATCAGTTCAATATTAGTAAGTCCTTTTTCCTTAGCCTTATCTTCTATGACGCTGAGCATACGTCTGTCAGGATCCATAGCGTACACTTTGCTAGATGTGCTTTCTGCCATAGGAATTGTAAAAAAACCTGAGCCGGCACCGACATCAAGTAAAATATGATTTTTTTGAATGGGCATTTCGCTAATAAGTGCTTCAGGTGGTATGAGATGCTCCCTTTGCCTGCTATCTAAAAAGGCAATTTTGTTTAAAAATTTTTGATCCAGTTGGTTGTGATGATGCATGTGATTCATAATAAAACCTCCTATAAGACATAATACAGACTGTAATTATCTATAATTGTATCGAAAAATGAGCAGTTAAAACTGCCTATGGTTTTAGCTTTTTTTTAGACAATGTCGTAAATACGTTTTTCTTTAAGGTGGTCCACCATTTTCTCTTCGGCGTCTCTCATAACCTTTTCTATGTGACAAGCACGATTCTCGTCCATTTCACAAGTGAAAAGCGCTCCGCTACCTTCAATGGCTTGAATGACGTCATAAAAGCTTATTACAGTTTTTGGTTTCCTAAGACTGTAACCTCCATTTACTCCAGGTGTAGACTGAATAAGGTTAGCCTTGACTAATTGAGTTAGTATCTTGGACAGGTAGGTAGGTGATATATTCATGTGACTAGCTAAAGGCTGAAGACTTAAATTATCTTTGCCTTCTTGCTTAACGAAATAGGCCATTATATGCAAGGCATAGTTAGTTGCTTTCGTATATTTCATAACAGTTCCTCCATAAAGATAATACAGACTGTATTTGTCTTTAATCATACATGATGGATTTTGCTGTGTCAAGAAAAAAATGAAAAAAAGAAAATGGGACGGTTAACAACAAATCATTGTTTATATCACCTCACTTATGGATAGAATTTGAAATGAAATTATCCATAAGCGGGGTGTATTTTATGCCAAGAATGGCGAGACAAAAGATAGAAGGAGCAATTTATCATATTATGGCAAGAAGCATAAGTGAAGTAGAATTGTTTAAAACTGATGAGGACAAGAAAAAATATATGTTTCTTATAAAGGAATATCAAAAGGTATATAAATTTAAGGTATATGCCTATAGTCTAATGAACAATCATATCCATTTGATAGTGGATTCTAATGGCGCCGATATCTCAAAGATAATGCATTGTATTAATTTTAAATATGCTAGATATTTTAATACACTGCATAAAAGGCACGGACATCTTTTTCAAGATAGATTTAAAAGTAAAATTGTAGGAGATGATAGATATTTGATAGCTTTATCTGCCTATATTCACAATAATCCATCTGATATTAGAGGTTATGAGAATAATCCTGAAGATTATTATTATTCCAGCCTAGGTGTGTATCTAGGATTAAGAAAAGATGAGTCTGATATTATAGATGAAGAGTTTATACTAAATCTATTTGGTAAGGATATAATAAAATCCCCAAAAGATATATGGAACTTGTCCTTAGGACAAAAACAGTTCTTTTAGACAATATAACAGAGGAAGAAACTGAATTTAAGGAAGAAAAAAGCGAATATAGAAGTGAAAGAAAAATACTAGTAAGAGACTTTAATGCTGAAGATATTGTACAATATGTAGCTGATAAATTTAAAATAGAAAAATCATTGATTTATTTAAAGTACCAGAAAGAGGTTATGCCAGTTAGAGGGGTACTTGTTCTTCTGTTGCGAAATCTTTGTAATGTAAGCTGTAAGGATATATGCAAAATATTAGGAAACATAACAAGTTCAAGAGTATCCAAGCTAAGCAGCCTAGGGGTAGAACTTGTGAGCAGCGACGAGAGATATAGGAATATTATAGATGACTTTATTGCATGTTATTGCTGATAAATAAAGTGCTGTTGTTTATTTTTTTAAATAATATTAGATAAAGGTTGTTTTTACTTAGTTTAAAGTGTACAAGCTTTTATTATATAAGAGATTTAATTTAAATCCAATATGAATTAAGCCATCTTTTAGCATCCTCAGTCTTAGTAAAGGTTATAAGAGAAAATAAAATATCAGAATAGATAAGGCTGCTATGAATATGTATTGCTACCTCTTTACTTTCTAATATCATGATTCATTCTTTCCCATAGAATCTTTAATTACCTAAGTTTTGTACAAACAAAACATTAGTATTTACCATATTATAGTTTCCAAAAAATAAATAGTGGATAATACCAAGC
>JARDZI010000474.1 GCA_029240935.1 Clostridiales bacterium | reverse complement strand
CGGATTAAAGAGATAATTCCTAAAACTTTGATTCCCACTGCAGGCACAGAGGCCTGCCACTACAATGAAAGTTCAGTTACTAAAAAATTCATATTTTTTATACAAGGTTACTTTTCGGAGCTTTCGCTGGCACCCTTCTACTCATAAAGATCCTTATAAATTATTTTAAATACCTCAAGTGCTTCTTCCATCTTTATCTTTAAAAGAGCTTTTTTATCCTGAAGCTCCTTAATTCCAGCTTCAGTCAGAGTATATATTTTCTGATTTTTCTTTTTAACATCGTCCCACTCACCTACCACCAGGTTCTCCTTCTCGAACTTCTTTAGAAGAGGATAAATCCCTCCAGTGCTAGGAAGCCACATTCCGCCGGTTCTTTCTTCGATTTTTCTAGAAATGTCATTCCCATTTGTTGAGCCAATGCTTAATATGTAAAGCACATACAAGGGTAAAAGCCCCTTTGTGAATACCTGCCCTACAGCTTCCTTTTCATTTTGAACCTTTTTAATCTGTGCAAGCCTAGCTTTATATTCCTCATAAAGCCTTTTTTCCTCTGCCTTTATATCCTCACTCAACTTATCCATAATAATCCCTCCAATCAAGGCTGTCACTAGAAATAGTATATTCTATATTTTAAAATGCTGCAAGGTACAAGCCCTAGGCAAGATACTTCACTAGGTTCAGGATGACATAGAGAATACTTTCACATTTATGACAGCATAATGCATATACTGACTAATGAACAATAATAAAATTCATTATTGAGGTGAAGTAGATGATAATTGGAATAATGTCTGATACACATATTCATAAGCATGCAGAAAAAATAAACGAATTGATTAATCAGTACTTTATGGATGTTGATATGATAATACATGCAGGTGATTATACCGACAGTAAAGTTGTTAGTATACTTAAGAGGTATAAAAATTTCGTCGGTGTTTGGGGTAATGTTGATAAAAGTAATACTAGGGAGCTTTTGCAGGAGAAGGAAATAGTAAATATACTTGATTATCAAATAGGAATTTATCATGGTCATGGGGATGAAAAGACCACCATTGACAGAGCATATGATATATTTAAAAATGACAGGGTTGATATCATAATATTCGGTCATAGTCATAAACCAACTGTTTTAACAAAAAATAAGATTTTAATGATAAACCCAGGTTCTATTTCCTACAGAAGAACAGAGAGGTGGAATTCCTATATTATTTTAAAGCTTGACAAGGATTTAATCGATGTACAGATTAAGCTTATTAATAAATAGCAAACATAACTTTCATGTCCAACGCCTTACTATTTATTAAGTATTTGTAATTTATATTTTTTTATGTTATATTTTAAAACGTAACAGTTTTCAGATTGCTAAATCTTTTTATCATTTATATTTTTGGGGGGAAACAAATGAAAAAAATATTTGTAAATAGGTTCGGCCAAATAAGGTCAGGCTGGAAAGTTGGTATGGTTCTTGGGATAAGCTATGGAGCTCAAATATTACTGGGAATAATTGTAGGGATAGCCTTAGCAATCTCATTCTTTGCCTCAGGTAAATTTGATGCTCAAAACCCTACATTTGATTTTGGAATATCTACTTCACCTGGCATAACCTACCTAATGCAGGCTTTTGGAATAATAGTAATGATTTTAGCTGTATACATGGTTTTAAGATTAATTGATAAAAAACGTCTTAAGGATATTGGTTTGATTAACATCAAAAAAGGATTTAAACACCTATCCTATGGTTTATTATTTGGTGCTATTTCCATGACACTAATATTTTTCATATTACTAAAAACTAATAATATAGAATTAACAAACAGCTTTACTCAGCCTCAGTTTTCATGGAGCACACTCACAGGGTTAATTCTTTTTATATTTGTTGGATTAAATGAGGAGCTCTTTTCTCGTGGGTATTGTATGATGGTTTTAAGTCAAACAGGCAAAAAGTGGGTACCTGTTTTTATATCAGCCATTATTTTCTCTATGATGCATCTGGGAAATCCGAATGTTAAGCTATTAGGATTGTTTAATATATTTCTGGTTGGTATTTTGTTTGCATATATGGTTGTTAAAACAAATAATATTTGGATGGCTATTGGATATCATATAACTTGGAACTACTTCCAAGGAAATGTATTTGGCTTCCCAGTAAGTGGACTTGATTCTACAGGTTTATATGGAATCAAGGTTATAAACGATAATCTATTAACTGGAGGTGCCTTTGGACCGGAAGCTGGAGTCCTCGCTACCTTTGTACTATTAGGAAGTATTCTGGTTTTAAAGTTCTATAAGGGCAATAATACTTCAATGGAGCTGTTCTCAGAAACTACTGAAGGCATTGAATTATAATTTAATATAAAGCCTAAAAGCACCCGCAATTGAGAAATTGAGGGTGCTTTTTTAAAATCATAATAATGTAGTGCTAAGCATCCATATCAGCCACTGCATTGCCTTCTTTTCCTTTACATATACTTTCATAATTCAACTAACTTTCCAGCATAAAAGGAACCAAATTACAAACCCTAATATTAAGGTCAAATTA
>JARDZI010000473.1 GCA_029240935.1 Clostridiales bacterium | reverse complement strand
GCTTTACCTGGTGCGGGAATATATATGCCAGGACATGTTATGATGTATATTGGATCCCATAATGGAACTCACTATATGATACACTGTTTCTACGGATATGGTGAGAAGGTTGATGATGAGTATAAGTTTAAGGTTGTAAATGAAGTGGCAGTAACTTCAACACTATTAACTACTTCATCAGGAAATCTTTTTATTAATAGGTTTAGTTCACTTCTGCAGATTCAATAGATATTATTGTATTAATATTGTAAAGATTTTTGCAATATATAATTGTATGTACAATATGCAGAAAAATGTTAATAGAATATTAAAAAAATATTCTTTAATAATTTATTAATTTCTAGTAATATATAAATTGTTAGTTGTAACTATGTGTTAGGGGGTATCAAATTGGGTGAAGTAAAAGTATTCACAGATAGCACATGCGATCTCACCCGGGATATAATAAATACATATGATATTTCTGTAGTTCCATTATATGTAGGATTTGACAATGGTACATATAGGGATGGTGTGGATATTACAGCAGGTGACTTGTTTAAAATGGTTGATGAGTGTGGAAAGCTTCCTAAAACTGCAGCTCCTTCACCGAATGACTTCTATAACGAATTTAAACCATTTGTAGAACAGGGTAAGGATATTGTGTATATTGGATTATCGTCTAGTCTATCTTCTACACTGCAGAATGCTATAATAGCAGCCAATGAATTTCCAGAGGGAAGGGTTGAAATTGTAGATTCAATGAATTTATCAACAGGTATCGGAATTCTGGTGTTAAAGGCATGTGATTTTGCAAAAGCTGGAATGAATGCTCATGAAATAGCTAGGGAAATCCAGATGCGAGTACCTAAGGTAAAAACTGCTTTTGTAATAGATACACTTGATTATTTGTATATGGGTGGAAGATGCAGTTCTCTCCAGAACTTTATGAGTGGAGTCTTTAAAATAAAGCCTATAGTAAAGGTTGTAGATGGAAAGATGATTCTTGGAGAGAAGGCAAGAGGAAAGATGGAGAGGGCTCTAAATGTAATGCTTGATAATGTACTTGTGGACAAATACAATATTGATTGGGACAGAATTATTGTAACCCATTCAGTAGGAAATACAGATAGCGATTATTTAAAAGGGAAGCTTGAAGAAAATATGAAGGTTAAAGAAGTGATTATAACAGCTGCTGGGTGCGTAATATCCAGTCACTGTGGACCAAATACAATCGGAATAATATATTTAGGTAAATAAATTATGATAAAAAGTGGGAGATTAAATATCTCCCACTTTTTATTATGAGGTTAGCATTCTCAGATGCAGACTATTTGATAATATAATTTTTAATGAATATCTACCTGATTTTTATAGGTTAATGAGAAAAAAATTTATTATGTTTTAGGTTATAGAAGGATTTCGTGTATCTTTATAGAATACTATAATAAAAATCTTGTAGATAATAGTTGTTTCTAATGATTTGGAGGAAATCCATATGACAGATATAATGGGTATTGAATTAAGAAAAATAAATATTGAAGTTGGAGATGATCACGAGAAAATTACTGCAAAGGTATATATTGATAGTATCAAAGCTGGAGAATTAATAAATGATGGTTGGTGTGATGAATTTTATATTGAATTTACCAATATGAAAATGATGAATAGATTTAAAGAAATTATGTATAAGTTTTATAAGAAAAGAAAGATAGATTCTAGTACTCCAGATTTTATGATAAATGAATTGTTAAGGCTAAACAAACAATATAAGGGTGTTAAGGATTCAACTCTTTCGAATTGTTATCAAATTAGCTTTATATAGATATGAATATAATTAAACAAGCCTTGGTTATTTTGAACTAAAAAGAACTGCAGAAATTCTGCAGTTCTTTTTTATAAATTATCAATGTTCATATAAATGTCCTTATCATTATCATAAAGGTCCTTATATTCAGTATAGTTGAAGTTTATTTCCTGTAACCTAACATATAGCCCATCAAGGGACATACTAACCTCCATTAATGCATCAGGATTGCTTCCTGCCTCCTCAAGCTCTGTTAGAACTGGTTTAAATTGCTCACAGTATATGGAATAACTATTTATTATTTCATTAAATTGACCATGCTGTTTTGCGGTTTTTGATGGTACTGACAGTTTTGCATATGAATTTTTAATCTTACTTAAATTAATCAATTTTTTATCAATTTCAACATAAACATCACTTATGGTGGTTCGATTATCACTAATAGCATTTATATAAGTATTAAGATCTTGTTTTTCATTTATGAAATCTTCAATAATTGAGTCCATGCTATTATAGTACTCAGTATATTGCTCAAGGAGTCTCTCCTTTACTTCATAGTCACTATAGGCAGCAATGGCAAAATTCCCAACCTTGTCCCAAAGAGTTAGTATTTCACTAGGGAGTTTTATATAAACTGTTTCAAGCTTTGAATTTTCATAGGCTGTAGCAGTATCTTCAATACTTTTATCTAATGCATCAACTGCCTTTTGTAAATCCTTTGATTTCGTATTTTTTAATATTAAGTTTGTTTGGGTTAATATCCTTT
>JARDZI010000472.1 GCA_029240935.1 Clostridiales bacterium | reverse complement strand
TTTCTTGTTCTAACCAGATCATAAATATTACTTTTTAAAACACAAACTTTTTGATAGGTCTCAATATCATTATCTGACAGATATCTTCCTTGTATTAATTGAAGATCCGTTAGCTTTTGAAAATAACTGCCGGTACCAGTCACTACACCACCGATCGGTTCACCTTCAAAGGCAATTGATATATTAAAGCCTTTTGCAATTGGAGCAGCTATCAAATTCTCAGGAAGCAGACTCTGTATCTCTTTTACATAATCCAATCCCATAGAATAAAGTGAAGACGAATTTGGCATTTTAACTATTTTATAAGTATTCGAATTTAGTATTTTATCCCTGAGCTGTATTGCAGTCCACTGCCTTTGACCAGCTGTGAAAACCACTAAAGAACAGAATACACCCACCGCAATACCAATAATCAGTAATCTTTTATAAAATGTATTCATCGCTTTCCTCCTCGCCTGATATTTGAAAAGGATTTATCAACCGATCATCTTTTGATGTTATAGAAAGCTGCATATCTTCGGTAATTCTTCCATCCTCCAAGCGGATCAAGCGCTCTGCATAGCCTGCAATTTTAGAATCATGGGTTATTACGATCACTGTTCTTTGATATACTTCCTTCAGTCTTAGTAGTTCTTCCATAATACTCTGCCCGGTAGCAGAATCCAGGTTTCCGGTGGGTTCGTCTGCTAAAATTACATCCGGATTATTTACCAAGGCACGGGCGATGGCAACCCTCTGTTGCTGCCCCCCGGATAATTGATCAGGATATCGGCTTCCTAGTTCATCAAGCCCCACGGTAGCTAAAGCCTTCTTCACCATACTCTCCCATTCCTTTTTGGGTATCTTGCTATACTTTAATGGCAAAGCCACATTGGATGCGACATCCAGTTCAGGGAGAAGATGAAACGCTTGAAATACAAAACCAAATACTTTATTCCTGATTGAGGCTTTTTCACTTCCTGATATCCCCTCTATGTTTACGCCCTTCAACCTGTATTCGCCCGATGTAGGCGAGTCCATGCATCCAATCATATTGATTAGCGTTGATTTACCCGATGCGGAAGGTCCCATAATCCCTATAAACTCCCCTTTGGTGATTCTCAAATCAATTCCTTTGATTGCTTCAACTTGATTGCTTCCATTAACATAATTGCGACCTACTCCGCTCAACTCAATTATTACTTCTCCCTGTACTGAAGATAGTTTTCCACCCATTTTAAATCCGCCTCCGCTCTCATTATATTTCTCTCAAATATACACCCTGTAAGTGAGTTTTCCTCCTTAACAGCTGCTTTTTTCATAATTAACTCCCTAATAATTCTGATCAGATAAATTCTGTAATCTGCTAATAAACTTACAGCCTTACTTCTGTCAAGACATTCCAGTGCAACTAATTGAAATGATAATTCATCGTGAAAAACACTCCAATCCGTCTCCTGTGCCAACCATAGGTCTAGTTGCCGATTCCCTTCCTCCGTTATGCTATAGATTTTTTTATCCGGTTTTTCTTCCTGTTTTACCTCTTCCACAGAGACAAGACCGTCCCTCTCCAGTCTCGTCAAAGTTGTATATACCTGTCCGAAATTTAAAGGCCATTGTTCTGAACTAAGTTGATCAAAGGCACTCTTAAGCTCATATCCATGCATGGCTCTTTTTGACAGGATGGCAAGAAATAAATGTTTTACAGCCATAGTATCTCCTTTTGTTATATACTGAGTATATATTATATACTCAGTATATAACAGTATGGTATATTTTGTCAACCACAAATAGCACTTTCTCCCAATTACAGATTCAGACTAAGGTTAGAATGTTTATTATATTAAAATTTGTTTATTTGTTTAATTGCTTATTTGCTTATTTGCCTATTTTCTTGTTTTCTTATTTTCTTATTTTCTTATTTGCTTATCTGCTTGTTTCTTGTTTACTTGTTTCTTGTTTGCTTGTTTTCTTGTTTCTTGTTTCTTGTTTCTTGTTAATAATTTTATAGATTGAGGAGATGGAACTGTATAGGACTTCGACTGACATAAATATTTAGCAGAAAACGGAATATAGCATCAAATTTCACGCCTCGCAAGAAATTCTGTTGTCATATGAAATTAATTAGCTGTTAGCTAATTCACTTGTCATGAATAGAAAAACAGGAACCCAACATTGAAATTGGATTCCTGCTCTAGAAAGTTATATAGTTGTTTTGTTACTACAATAAATTTATCTACCTACTTATTTATAAACTATCCTATCCTTCAATTCCAGGACCTTACTCTCAATAATCTGGATTATCTTCTTAAATTCCTCATCACTCTTGCCACTGGGATCTTCGAGTCCCCAATCCTCCCTGAGTTTACAGGGTATTACAGGGCAATTAACATTACAGCCCATGGTGATTACGATATCAGGCTTAGGAATGTCCTGCAACAGCTTGTTACGCTGCGTTTTCTCCATATCAACGTCATATATTTCTTTCATCAATCTCACCGCATCCGGATTAATGTGGTCCTTAAGCTCAGTTCCCGCAGAATAGCTTTCAAATACATCTCCTGCCAGTAATTTGCCC
>JARDZI010000471.1 GCA_029240935.1 Clostridiales bacterium | reverse complement strand
TTCTCTGTTTTATGAGATTCTTGGATCTAATTTTATTTTATAGAATCTTTTGGAATAGAATATTCAATTTGATTAGAAATAGAGAATACTAACCCTGATTCTTCCAGTATTTTGGCAAAGGCATTAATATAAACATCAGATGTAAAGCTTTGCATAAAATTAATAGTAATATAATCTCCTGCAGAGAGCATCTGCATGGAAATTCCTGTTGTACCGCTGGTGTAAGTATGCATAGATTCAATATATTCTTCATATTCCCCAAGCTCTATTTGCCCAGCATAACTTAAAATGAATGTATTTGAAACTAACTTATTGAAGAATGAGAGGAAATTCTTTTTCTCTTCATAAGAGGGTAGCGTATCTAATTTATCAAAGAGATTTGCTTGCTTATTGATTTCGTTTTTAAGATTATCATTTTTTTTATATTCCTTTATTAATTTGCGATAAGTCATTGCCTGTTCATTCATTTCCAACTTAGCAAATTCAGGGGAATAGGGAAGGCATATACTTCCAACACAGTTTCTAAAAGTATACTCCATTCCTACTCCGTTTCGCAAATCACAGGCAAGATTGCAGACAATATACTTATCTGCATCAGGATAAATATTTCTAATTGTTTGTGATACTAATAATGATACAGCGATGACTGGAGTTGCATATATTTCTTTTGCATATTTTAGGAAAATATCATGATCAATTTTAATTTCATATCGATAGCTTTTATTTTCTCCTAGGGCATTATCAATATCCGGTAGTGAAAATCCATCCTTATATTTGAGGCAACCTAGTTTCTTTGACCTCTATACACTTACTAATAGGTTCGGCAGTCTCTTGGGGTAATAAAGGTTCACCAGCCAGTCTAATATTCTGAACATGGATTTTGGTTTTGTATTTTTGCTTACAATAATAATATATGAGGGTTTTTACAAAGGGCATTATACCTCTTCCGTCGCAAAGGCCGTGGTGGTAAGAAATGTATATAGAATTTCCTTTATAGGTTACATCAATCAAATGAAAATTAACTTCTAATCCGCCTAAAGAATGTAATTCACTTGTTTCCTCCAAACGAAAGGGATGTGGATTTTCTGTCAGATAAAAATCACCGTTTTTCTCAACTAGCTTACAGGTTAAATAGGGATATCTTAATATCGCTTTCTGAAAAGCTTGTTCAAGGGAAGTACCTCTAATAGCTTCTTTCAAACGCACTTCTACTACCATGCTTGGACTTCCACTTTCTCTGTATAAAAAGGTTTGCCCGGAACGTATTTTATCGGTATATAAACTTTCTGTATGTGAATTTATTGTTTCCTTATTATATTTTATAGGTGTAGTTTTTAGTGTCTGCATATTTATCATCCTCTCTATATTTAACATTTATATTTTCAAATTGTTAAGCATGAGGATATAATACATTCGGAGTATTTATAAACTGTTGCAGATGTATTTAATTTATATTAACTTGATAATTTGTGCTACATTCTAATATTTTTAAAGAATTCCTATTAAAAATATATAAGAGAATATAACTACACCATAATAATTGTTTTGGAATGGATGATCATGGTATACTATTTAAACAAAGTATAGAGAAGGGTATCACTTAATATGGAAAATGCAGGAAATGGAAATCGTATCGTAAACCTCAATAAAAGCTATGGTAGAAAGAAAGTTTTGTTTGATGTGAACTTAGATATCCCTAAGGGAAAGATATACGGTTTACTTGGCCCGTCAGAGAAGTGAAATCATTATTGGATATGTTGTTAAGGCTCTAAAATGTTATGTACAAAGTGTCTAAATTAGTTTTTACTTGGGGAGTGAGGTAGAATATAGATGAATGAAGAACAAATTCCAATATGTAAAATACCCTGTGAAACCATGCCATTAGTAGGCATTGCAGCATATAATGAGGCTCAGAACACAATGATACATGTTGACAGAATTGCTGATTTTCACGTATTGATTTATATAATAGAAGGTAGTATGGAAATTATTGAAGAGGGTATTACTTATACCCTCAAACAAGGAAGTCTATTCTTCTTAAAAGCGAATGTACATCACTGGGGGGTGAAGCCTTTCGAGCCTGGTACTAGATGGTATTATATTCATTTTTATGCCCAGGAACCAGGAGTGGATTTTAAAACCTTGGAACTAAAACAATCCTACAGGGAGTATCAGTATTTGGGTCTAAAAGATTATAAATATTACATTCCTTTGCCTAAACACATGAAACTACCGTCAAATAGTGAGATTGTAGAGAAGATTAGGAAATTAATTACCCTCTATCAATCTTATGAATTATCTAAATTGTTTGAGGTAAATCTAATGTTGTGGAAGATATTTCTTCATTGTTTTGAAGTTGATTACTATAAAGAAGTATTAAGTGTCCCACGTAAACATGTTAGAAAAATAGCTGGCTATCTAGAGAATAACTATAAGAGACAATTTAGTGGAAGTGAAATGGAACAAGCCTTGGGTCTTAGTTATAAATATATTGGAACATTACTTAAAAATGAAACCAAAATGACAATTAAGGAGTACCAACAGATGCTTCGTATAAA
>JARDZI010000092.1 GCA_029240935.1 Clostridiales bacterium | reverse complement strand
TTCATATAATTTGCATCATTCACAGTGAAGGTGTTTATACCTATACCTGCAGTTTTAATAATTTTGATCAACTCATTATTTAATGCATAAAAATTTGGATGAAGAGCATCAGCACCAACAGATTTAGCATATTGTTCTGGTTTATATAAACCTTCCATATAAAGAATACCTGTTTTTATCTCACTTGATATTTCCTTACACTTTACCATTGAGTAATGATTAAAGCTGGATAATATAACTCTATCCTGAAGATTATACTTGTAAATTGTGTTTATTAACTTTTCTTCAATACCCTCATATTGAACTATACCAGTTTTCACTTCAAAGTTTATGATAATATTCCTATCCTTTACAAGATATATAAGTTCATCAATAGTAGGAATTCTAAGTCCTTTAAAGTCATTTGAGAACCATGAAGCCCCATCAAGCTTTGCCAAATCACTATATGTATAATCCTTTACAAATCCAACTCCATCAGTAGTTCTGTTTACCATTTCATCATGGATTAACACTAAAACCCCATCCTTAGTCATTTGCACATCAGTCTCTATTCCGCTACATCCAAGTTCAATAGCCTTTTCAAAGGACAACACTGTATTCTCTGGATAATATCCACTAGCTCCTCTATGAGCATAATTTATTGTCATCGAGACACCTCCATACCGTTTTATATAATATATTCTATAGAATCCTTAAAAATCCTTTAACAAAAGAAGAGGCTGTCTCAAAATTACTTTTGAGACAGCCTACTGATGCTATATATCATTTCTTATAATATCTTCATAGGTTTCTCTTTTTACAATTAGTCTATCCATTCCATCCTTAACCATCACAACAGCAGGCCTTGAATTTCTGTTATAGTTGCTGGACATGGAATAATTATATGCTCCAGTACTTAGCACTGCAATTATATCTCCACTTTTAACTTTTGGAAGCTCAATGTCCTTAATCAATATATCTCCTGATTCACAACACTTTCCTGCTATTGTGACCTTTTCACTTTCAATAGCATCCTTATTATTTGCTACAACTGCAGTATACTTTGCTCCATATAGAGGAGGTCTTGGGTTATCTGTCATTCCTCCATCAACACTTATATATTTTCTTATACCCTTTATATCCTTTATAGCACCAACTGTATATAGAGTAATTCCAGCTTCTCCTGCAATCCATCTTCCTGGTTCAATTATTACAGTAGGTCTTTTTAAGTTATGCCTCTTAAATTCCATTATTACAGTATCATTTATTAAATTAGTAAAAAATGAAATGTCCCGCCTTATGTCTCCATTTACATAATAAATACCAAAGCCTCCACCAACATTAAGCTCATCCAATTCAATTCCAAACTTATCAAGAATACTCTTTGCAAACTCTGTCAGTACTTCTATTTCCTTCTTGTAAATTATGTTTTCATCAAGCTGTGAACCTATATGAGCATGAATCCCTTTTAATTTTAAAAATTTAGAATTTTTTATGATTTCAACTGCTTTTAATGCACTTCCATCTATAAGGGAGAATCCAAATTTTGAATCTACCTGACCTGTTTGAATAAATTCATGTGTATGGCCATCTATGCCTGGTATTATTCTTATCATAACATTTATTTTTCTTTCCATTGGTGCTAATAT
Source organism: Clostridiales bacterium (assembly GCA_029240935.1). Taxonomy (GTDB): domain Bacteria; phylum Bacillota; class Clostridia; order Clostridiales; family Caloramatoraceae; genus JARDZI01. Next base: position 9,710 of record JARDZI010000092.1, on the reverse strand, counting down.
TTTTTCAAGGTTCACAATTTCATAAAAATTATCAATGACAATTCTTCCAACGCCCTTTTCAACTGCCATCTCCAGTTCTTTATAACCCTTATTATTACCATGAAATATTACTTTGTCCATTGGAAAATCAACAGATGCTGCTGTATATAATTCTCCTCCTGACACAACATCAAGGCCTAAGCCCTCACTATTTATTATTCTGCACATTTCTTTATTTAAAAAAGCCTTACTTGCATATACTGCTAAACCCTTATATTTATCCATATGATACTTCTTAATATCTCTACATCTTCTTCTAATTTCATCCTCATCCATAACATAAAGAGGTGTACCATATTTCTTAGCCAATTCCACACAATCACACCCTGAGATCGATAGGTTTTTATTGTCATTTATATCAATAAAATCATATACCAGCATGTTAAGCCTCCTAATTAGTTTTACTATATTATTAGCAATTTTCATGCCAATTAAAATTGAATGTTGGTATATGAGGTAGAATAGGAAGGATGCGTCGCAAGTCGTCTATATGTTAACTGAAACAATTTCACTACTATGTGTTGTAGGGGCGAACAGTGTTCGCCTGCAAGTGCGTATCTTGATACAGGCATAGTCCAAAATCCTGGTATCCTACGGGCGAACACTGTTCGCCCCTACGTAATATCCATATTCGTGCCCATGCTTACAAGTGATTTGTTACGCATAACCCCACAAATGTGATATCTGATGTGGCTGGCACCATACGACACATCTATACATTCGACATTGTCTCTAAATATATTCACAAATCTGCACAAAATAGTTCGCATATGCGGAATGTTTTCCGTATATGCGAACTATTTTAGATCTATATTATATCTTTTAACCTTCTCATAAAAAGCTGTTTTCTTTATATCTAACGCTTCCATTACCTTCTGTTTATCACCATTATACTGTTTAAGGCAATTAATGATTGCATTTTTTTCAGCATTGGCAATAATTTCACTTAAGCTCTTAGGGGCATCAGTGTTGAAATGAGGTAATAATATATCCTCTTCCATAATATACTCTCCTTCCGACATGCTTAATGCTCTTTCAAGGGTATTTTCCAGCTCTCTAATATTGCCTGGAAAATCATATTCATATAAAACCTTAAATGCCTCGTTTGAGAGTATCTTATACTGGAATCCTTCTCTTTTGCATATCCTGCTTATTATGTTTTGGCATATTGAATGCAGGTCTTCTTTCCGTTCTTTTAATGCAGGCATTTTTAGAGGCATAACATTAATTCTATAATATAAGTCCTCTCTAAAGCCTCCAGCTGAAACCATTTTCATTATATCCTTGTTTGAAGCACAAATAAACCTTACATCAACAAAAATAGGAGATGTTCCCCCTACAGGAGTTATCTTTTTTTCTTGAATTACATGTAATAGCTTCACCTGAAGATTAACAGGCATTTCAGATATTTCATCTAAAAAAACTGTACCTCCATCAGCAAACTCAATAAGACCCTTTTTCCCTTCTCTATTAGCACCAGTAAATGCTCCTGGTACATAACCGAATAACTCGCTTTCAAGTAAATTTTCTGATAAAGCTCCACAATTTATTTCAACAAATCTTTTCTCCCTACGCTTACTATACTCATGAATGGCTTTGGCAATGAGGCTCTTTCCGGTACCACTTTCACCAAGAATTAGTATTGTTAATGAGGATAGTGCTGCCTTTTTTGCATAACTTAAAACCTCTTTCATTCTCCTGCTTTCACCATTTATCATGTTAAAAGGATCATAAACCCTGTCCTCTATCTCAAGTAACTTACTTAATATTTCATTTCTCTCATCTATTATCTTTTTAACCTCTGACAAATCCTCAACCTTTAAAACTGCCCCTTCCTTCTTGTCACCTATCTTTATTGGAAAAATGCTGCATCTTACTGGTCTACCATTTATCTCATCATATATATTAGAGTGTTCTTTAACACTAAAGGTACTACCTTTTAGTAGCATCTCTATACTCTTTGAGTTTCCTAAAACCTCTGTTATATCCCTATTGACTACATCAACCTCCATTAACCCATTAGTAATCTTTTTAAGATATTTTTTACCATTTAATATATTTTTTATGTCCTCTTTTCTAACAGAATAACCCTTGCTCTGATAAAATTTAACTTCTAGACTTGACTTGTCTAGTACAACAATATGTCCTATGGATTTGATAAAATCATATGGGAATTCATTATTACCTACCTTAATTGTTATTTTTCTTTGCAATAAATCAATAGTTGAACTTACTACTATTCCCTCAATAGTTTTGCTAATTGAAAGCATCTCATTAATATTGCCCAAGGAATATTTATATTCTCCCTCACCTAAAAACCTTCCTATGTAAACAAAGGATGAGGCTCTTGGGATTGACTCTGTTACTCCAATAAGCTTCAAATCTGCCTGCTCCATTCCTCCATCATCTAGCCCAAGTGAACTATCTCCAATTATTATTACATCTCCCTTAGAAATTTCTCCTTCTGCATGTCCAACAATATGGTTATCTGAAATACCAAAAATTTCCTTGGCTGGCCTATTAATTATTCTAATTTTTTTGTCTCTGTCAATACAAATGATTCCTTCAGATATGTTTTCCATTATTAAAGTTCTCACCATTAGCTCATCCATAATATCAGCTCCATACTAATACATATTTATAACATTTAGTATACCAAACAAGGAATGAACTCTCAATGCTACAAAAATATAATTTAAATTTGAATTTGCCTTCTCCCAAGAATTACTATGATAGTTTTTTTAACTATTAATGGAGCATTGCTGCTTTGATAGTATAAAAGCTTGTTCATAATGTATCAAAATTCCTAAGATTTTTTGTTCCATATTCTTCCTGCTTCCTTATTTCTTTTTGTCATTATACCTCCTATTCTGCCCGTTTCCTCTGCAGTCAAACCGCTCCATCCTACACTTTTTACCTTATCAACTAATCCAAGCTCATTAGCAATTTCATACTTAATCCTTTCTCTTTCCATTTCTTCTTCAGTTAATTCCTTTTTAGATTTCAATTTTGCTTTTACAACCTTTTTAAATGGAACTGTCAAAATACCGCCCCTTTTCAAAAAATAAGGAGAATAAAAATAACCTCCTTTGCTTTATTATTGCAATGAAGGCTATCTTTTATTCAAATAGTATTTGTAATATCTAATGCTTTAAATCTCCCCTACAAAATAATAATAAATCAATCTATACATTTTTCTTATTAATTCTAATTCTAGGATCAACAACTCCATATAATATATCAACTGCAAATACAGAAATAAGGTATACCAGGGTTACAATTATTGTAGCTGCCATAATCATCGTATAGTCTCTCTCAAAAATAGACTTTACAAGAAGTCCTCCAATCCCCGGAATATTATAAATTCTTTCAATTACAAAGGTTCCTGTTATAATTTTTGCTATATTATCACTGAATACAGTTAGCATAGGTATGAGAGTATTCCTTAATTGGTGCTTCCAAAATATTTGACCATTACTCAAACCCTTTGCCCTAGCTGCCAACACATAATCCTGATTTATAATATCAAGCATTACAGTTCTCATGTACCTTGTATATTGAGACATTACACCAAGCCCTATTGATAACGCTGGAAGTATTGAATAACGCAGCCCATCATTAGTCCAGAAATTCTTTGTTGCCCAGCCAGCAGTTGGAAGCATACCAACAAACATAAGACTTTTACCAGAAAGATACTTCTGAAACAATCTGGCTAAAACAAAGTTTGGCATGGAAACACCAAGAATTGCAATAAACATAACCGTGTAATCAATCCAAGTTTTGTTCTTTTGAGCAGCAATATTCCCCAAAAGCACTCCAATTAAAAGTCCAAATAACATTGATTCAACAGTAATCGTAAAAGTCGCAGGTAGTCTTTCCTTTATCATTTTACTTGCTGTGGTACCTGGATATAACAAGGATTCCCCAAGGTCTCCCCTAACAATATTTGACATATATACAAAGTACCTATATGGAACTGGTTGGTCAAATGCCCATTTAATTATGAAATTGGCTTGTACCATTGCTGGACGATTGCTTAAGTTTCTCAAAAAAGGATTTCCTGGCAGGGAATTCATAAGAAAAAAAGAGGCTGTAATAACAAGCCACAGTGCTATTATCATATACACAAGTCTTTTTAATAAATATTTATACATACTATCCCTCCATTACAACAAATACGCAACAGGACTTAAGTCCTGTTGCTATTTTGTGTTTAGAAATCACTTTTTTTGTATATAAACCATATATTAGTATCTATCAAGAATGTAATTAATACAAGTGGCATGCAACAAAGTGATCCTTCTCAACTTCCTTTAGTGGTGGCATTTCTTGTCCACAAATTGGCTTTGCATATTTACATCTTGATTTAAATCTACAGCCAGGAGGTGGATTAATTGCACTTGGAACGTCGCCTTCCAGCATTATTCTATGTCTTGTTCTTTCAATATTTGGATCAGGTATTGGTATTGCCGAAAGCAATGCTTTAGTATAAGGATGAAGAGGATTTGCATAAAGTTCATAACTACTTGTAAGCTCTGCCATACATCCTAAATACATAACTGCAACTCTGTCTGATATATGTTTTACCATTGAAAGATCATGGGCTATAAACAAGTAGGTTAATCCCATTTCTCTCTGAAGCTTTATTAACAAGTTTACTACCTGTGCTTGTATTGATACATCTAGAGCTGATATTGGTTCATCACACATAATAAACTTTGGCTCAATAGCGAGAGCTCTAGCGATACCTATTCTCTGTCTCTGACCACCTGAGAATTCATGTGGAAATCTACTTCCATGTTCCTTGCTTAAGCCAACAAGATGAAGATATTCATACACCTTCTCCATACGTTCAGCACCCTTATACAAGCCATGAATATCTATTCCTTCAGCAACTATATCAGTAACTGTCATTCTAGGATTTAGTGAAGCATATGGATCTTGGAATATTACTTGAACATCCTTAGTAAATTCCTTTTTCTCATGTCCGGTTAATTTATGAACGTTTTGTCCATTATATAAAACTTCACCTTCAGTTGCTGAATACATACCTATTACTGTTCTTCCAGTAGTAGTTTTACCACAGCCTGATTCTCCAACCAATCCTAATGTTTCACCTTCTCTAATGAAAAATGAAACATCATCAACTGCTTTATTTACTGCATTTTTACCATACTGGAAATATTTTTTAAGATGTTTGACATCAACTAATATTTTACTATTTTCCTTTAAATTTTGTCTTTCTTCCATTATAATTCCCTCCCTACTCCAATAGGTATATCAACCTTTGGTGCATTTGGATGATGTAACCAGCATTGGGTTTCATGAGAATCAGTTACCTTAGTTATAGGTGGTTCCTGTTCCTTACAGATTTGCATGCAATAAGTACATCTTGCAGCAAATGCGCATCCCTTAGGAGGCATGAAGGAATCTGGAGGAGTCCCATGGATTGCAGTAAGGTCTTCCTTCTTGTTCGAGTCCAATCTTGGTACTGCCTTCAATAAAGCCCATGTATATGGATGTTGAGGGTTATAGAATATCTCATCTGATAGTCCTCTTTCAACTATTTTACCAGCATACATAACTAGTACTCTTTGTGCTATATCAGCAACTACACCCAAATCATGAGTTATAAGAATAATTGCTGTGCCCAATTTTCCCTGTAACTCCTTCATTAGGTCAATTATCTGTGCCTGTATTGTAACATCAAGGGCAGTTGTAGGTTCATCGGCAATCAATATCTTTGGATTACATGCAAGTGCCATTGCTATCATTGCCCTTTGTCTCATTCCCCCTGAGAATTCAAATGGATACTGTTGTACTCTTTTTGCAGCATTTGGTATGTTTACAAGCTCAAGCATCTTAATAGCTTCTGCCATTGCTTGATCCCTAGTCATACCTCTATGAATAATAAGGTTTTCACAAATTTGCTTACCAACCTTCATTGTTGGATTTAAGGATGTCATAGCATCCTGGAATATCATACTTACGTCTCCACCTCTGTACTGCTGCCATTCTTTTTTATTGAATTTCAATACATCTTTCCCATTAAATAGAATCTGACTTCCTTCTTTTATCTCTCCTGGAGGAGATTGAATCAGACCTAGAATTGACTTTGATGTTACAGACTTTCCACAACCCGATTCACCAACTATTGCAATAGCTTCTCCCTTATCAAGGTCTAGTGATACTCCCCTTACAGACTGAACCTCACCAGAATAGGTATGATAGGATACCTTTAAATTTTTAACTTCAAGTAACTTTGCCATATTACAACCCCCCTATTGACGAAGTCTCGGGTCTAGAGCATCTCTAAGACCGTCACCTAATAAATTAAATACAAGCATTGTTATAAATAGTGCTCCCGCTGGAAACCACAATTGATGGGGATAGAATTCAAATGTTGATTGTCCATATGAAATCAACGCACCCCAGCTTGTATCAGGTGGTTGTATTCCAAGTCCTATAAAGCTTAAAAATGCTTCCTCAAATATATAAGCAGGTATCGCAAATGATACTTGTATAATCAATATACCTATAGTATTTGGTATTAAATGCTTTGTAATAATTCTTCCTGGATCTGCTCCAAGTGCCTGAGAAGCTAACACATATTCGGATTCTCTAAGCTGAAGAACCATACCTCTAATCTGTCTTGCAGTTCCTGTCCATGCTGTAAGACATAGTGCAAGTAATAGTGAACCTATTCCACTGCCCATTACAACTGAAATAAGAATTACAACAATAAGATATGGAATTGAGTTTAATATCTCAACAATTCTCATCATTATATCGTCTGTAAGACCACCAAAATAACCCATTATGCCTCCATAAAGAGAACCAACAACTATTTGAACAAATGTTGCTACAACACCAATAGTAATAGAAACTCTTCCGCCAAGCCATACTCTTGTGAAAAGATCTCTACCAAGCTGGTCGTTACCAAACCAATATTTACTGTTTGGATATCCATTGATAATACTTGTATCAATTATATTAAGTCCACCATTAGGGTTTAGATATGGTCCAATTATTACTAATAAAATCATAAAAATAAGAACAAACATTGAAACCATTGCAAGCCTATTCTTTTTTAATCTACGCCATGCATCCTGCCAATATGTGATATTAGGTCTGGTTATCACATCTGCATCTGCGTCATCACATCCAATTATTTTGAATTTATCTTTATTTAGCTCTAGCATATGTTAACCTCCTATCTCTTACCACCAGTTATTCTTATTCTTGGATCAACAAGTACATATCCAATATCAACCAAAATTAGTGATACCAAATATATTGCAGTAAAGAATATTGTCAGACCCATTATCATTGTATAATCTTGAGCCCTAATACTTGTATTGAAGTATTGTCCAAGTCCAGGTATTGAAAATATTCTTTCAATTACAAGACTTCCTCCAATTGCACCAGCAACTGTAACAGGAAGGAATGTAACTATTGGAATAAACGAATTCCTAAGAACATGCTTTAAAGTAACTGCCTTTTCTGAAAGGCCCTTTGACCTAGCTGTAAGAACATAATCCTGATTAAGAGTATCCAGCATTGAGGTCTTTACATATCTTGAATAGGTAGCAATATAACCAAAGCAGCCTGATATTGTTGGCAGAATTGTATATTTCCAACCTCCAAACCACTTATTAGCTCCTGTTGGCCATCCAACTATTGGGAACCAATGTAATTGCCCGGCAAAAGTTCTTTGAATTAAGATAGCAAAAACGAAGCTTGGCAACGCAATAAATAGAATAGCAAAAAAAACAATTAACCTGTCTACTAATTTACCACGATTTAATGCTGCAATAATTCCAAGTAAAATTCCTACTGTAACTCCAACAAGTATTGTCTGTATTCCTAATCTTGCAGAATATGGCAATCTCTCTTTGATAATTTTATTTGCCGTTTGTCCTGGGTATTGGATTGACATACCAAGATCAAATTCAAAAGCAATACCCTTAAGATACTTCCAGTACCTTACCTGAACTGGTTGATCAAGGCCATACCTTTTTCTCATGTTTTCTTGAACCTGAGCTGGCATTTTTCTAGCTCTAGAAGAAATTGGATCACCTGGCAGTGCTTCCATAAGAAAGAAGGTTGCAGTTATTATGATCAACAAAGTCACAATTACGTAGCCTATTCTTTTTAATAAGAATTGAAACATATGGTCTTCCCCCCTTGTTTATATTACATATACAACAGGGTACTAAAAACCCTGTTGTATAATTTAAACAAAAAAACTAGCTATTCTCTACCCTCTGTATAAGCTTCCTTTAATTCATATTCTGCTCCAAATAATGGATACATAACACCTTTAACATAATTATGCTGGAATCTGTTAGCGTCCTGATAGAATATTGGAGCTATTGGCATATCATTCAGCAATACTTTTTCTGCCTTTGAGAATACTTCAATTCTCTTAGCATCCTCTGTTTCTTTTAGTATATCTTCATTTATTAACTTATCATATTCAGCGCTTGTGTATTTAACTCCGTTGTTTCCACCGCCAGTTACCCACATATCAAAGAATGTCATTGGATCATCATAGTCACCAATCCATCCTGACATTGTCATATCATACTCTAGTGCATCAAATAAATCCCAGAATTGGTTGGAATCTGCTGCAACCTGAAGATTTACTGTTACTCCAGGAAGCTTCTGGAATGAATTCTGGTAATATTCCTGTCTTGCCTTATTAACTGCATCAGTACCACTTGTTAGGTATATTACTTCATAGGTTCCATTTGGATCCTTACCTAATTCAGTTAATCCTTCTTTATATAATGCTGTAATTTTTTCAATTGTATCATATTCTGCCTTTAAGTCAAGCATTGGTTGATCAACTACACTTCTGTATTCCTTATCACCAACAGTAATTCTTGGTGGGTTCCAGCCATATGCTGGCATATATCTTCCATAAACATTCTTAGTTAAATCTTCTCTATCAAGTACAAGTGCAAATGCCTTTCTTACCTTAGCATTTAAGAATAGTCCGCTTGGACCACCTGTTTGATTATTAAATCCAAAATAGAAGGTTGATGCAAGTGAGCCTGATTGGTGAACAAAATCACCATTCTTTGCTTGTTCAGCATACTTAACTAGGTAATCACTACTTGCTCCTGTAATGTCAAGCTGCTTTGATTCAAACATCTGCATCTGAGTTGATGTTTCTGTTATTGACTGCATTGTAATTTTGTCTAGCTTAACATGCTCAGCATCCCAATACTCAGTATTTTTTTCAAGTACAGTTTTATTGTTTGAAATGTACTCAGTTATCTTAAATGGTCCATTCCATACCATAGTTGAATAGTCTGCTCCATAGGTTTCACCTTGAGCATCAACTATATCCATTCTTATAGGGAAAAGGTTTTTAAAACCAACCTTCTTAATGAAGTATGGTGTTGGTCTTTCAAGAGTAACCTCTAGTGTTTTTTCATCAAGAGCTTTAACTCCTACTTCCTCAACACTTGCTTCTCCAGCATTATACTTTGTAGCATTCTTAATATCATATGCAAAGTATGCATATCCAAATGCCTTTTCTGGATCAAGTAATCTTTTCCATGAATCTACAAATTGCTGAGCTGTTACAGCCTGTCCATCTGACCACTTTGCATCTCTTAGTTTAAATGTATAAACTAAACCATCCTCAGATACATTCCATT
>JARDZI010000470.1 GCA_029240935.1 Clostridiales bacterium | reverse complement strand
ATGGCGGATAGGAAATACTCTCTCCCCTCGGTATTCTATATATGCATACATTTAAAAAACTTCCTATTATAATACCTAATATAAATATTAATAGTGGGAGCATTAAAATGTCCTCCTTGGTTCAAAATAATCCTGTAAGAAATAATAAAAGTCCTATATTTCTAAGCTTTTTAATATCTCTGTTACATCATTCTCAGAATGTATATTTTCAATTCTTATTGCCTCATCCCACTCTAATATTTGATGAAGATAATGGGCATCCGAAGATTTAATATATCTGTACCTATTAGAAATCATTCCCCTATTAAACAATAATTTTTTATTCTCCTCAGAACAATACTCTAACACTTTTATATCCAAATAATCTGGAATAAATCCCAAGCTATAAAGTACGCTAAAGGAATCCCTATCTATATGTGCTGGTATAAACAGTCCACCTAATCCCTTTACAACTTCAAATGCTTCATCAAAGGAAATGTCAGTTGATGAAAGCAGCATTTTCTCATTATGTCCTATTATTTTATCAGAACTATCAAATATTATTTGATCTCCAAAAATGTCTGGTCTGTTTTTAATGCTAGGCAAATGCTTATACACATACTCTTGTAAATCATATGCCTTCTCTATAGAACTAAGAAGACATACAATATGTATGTCTTCCTTTGTCTGAAGCTCCATTCCAGGAATAACTATTAAACCAGACTCCAAAGCAGCACCAATACAGGCTTCAACATTTTCACAACTATTATGATCAGTTATTGCAATAGCCCCAAGTCCTTTTAGCTTAGCCATATTAATGATATTATTTGGAGTCATATTATCATCTCCGCAGGGTGACAGTGCTGTATGAATGTGGAGATCTGCATAAATTTTCATACTAAACACCTTCAGACTTTAATTTCCCACAAATCTCATATGCATTATCTTTGGAATGCAAAACTGCTATTCCTTCTTGAATTGCTTTTTCCAATGTAATTTTTTCTACTTCTATCTCATCAGGAACTATTATACATGAAAACTCCACCAATACTGCAACAGCAACAACATTGGGATGCACCTGAACTGTAACCCAAATATTGTTTTTATTGCCATGGGACATTACCCAACTTAATAAATCCCCACAATATGCGCCTTGTACTTCCTTATCAAGTCCACAATCTCCTGTCAATGGTATAAGGTTTAGTTTTTCAGCAATATCTTTAACCCTCATCCTTTTCCCCTCCATTAATTATCATTTTGCAATCTTCTTCAGAAGATAGCCCTCTAACAACATCTTCAGCAAATGCTCTGCAGGATGGAGAGCCGCACTGACCACAATCAATCCCTGGAAGCATATTGTGAAGTCTATTCATTTCCTTCATTTTTATAACTGCACTGGAAAAATCATCAGCAAATTTATGGCTGTTATTCTTATTGCTTTCATAATTAGCAGTAAATTGTTCCTTATATTTATCTACAATATTTTCAGTATTTGATGCATATCCATTCTTATTATAATATTTTCTAATTATCCTTCTAGCATTAAATGGATTATCAACAAGTAATATCCCTCCAAGGCACCCTTCTGTACAAGCAAACACCTCCACAAATTCCACTTCCTTGAACTTACCATTTTCAATGTCATCAAGAACCTTAATAACATTTTCAACTCCATCTACTCCTATATACTCCTTAAAGCCCATGGATCTACTCTGACCACCTACATAAGCCCAGGACAATCCTGTGAAGGATATTTTTTTCTGGTAATAGTCCTTTAGTTCTGAATTTTTACTAATAAATTTTAAAAGTTTTGTGTATATATCGCTGATTGCTATTGCTCCATTTATCTCTCCTCTTTGGTCAAAATTGCTATTGCTTTCCTTTGCAATTCTTGCAACACAAGGAGTTAAATAAAATATTCCTATATCCTCATTTCGAAATCCAGAATTTAAAAACTTTTCTCTAATCAAGCTTGCTGCAACTTCAATAGGTGTTAGAACTTTGACTACATGTTCTATTAGTTCCGGATAGCTTGTTTGTATTAGCCTAACGATTCCAGGACAGAAGGATGATATTGCAGGCTTTGGAGTATTAACAATTTCTTTTTTTATTATTTCCGAAACTATATCACATGCATAAGTCATATCATATACTTCATCAAATCCAAGGCTTTCAATTGCCATATTTATAAACCCAGGTTCAACATAGGCTCCAAACTGTGTATAAATTGTTATTGAAGGTATGGCAACCTTTATTCTGTAGCCTTTTATACTTTCTAAGCTATCCTGCTGTGCAACATGAGCATTATAATGGCAAACTCTTATACATTCGCCACAATCAATACACCTATCAGCGTATATAACTGCCCTTGAATTTTTTATTCTTACTGCCTCAACAGGGCATTTAATCATACATTTTGTACAGCCTCTGCAGTTTTCTTCTATTAATTTAACCGAGTGGAATATTTCATTCATATTAATCACCCTAACTAAAATTAATAATCATTTTGATATGTGTATATTGACCTGCTACTGAGTTAATTTCAAACTCATCACTGCTCTTTTTCATATTCGGCAAACCCATACCTGC
>JARDZI010000469.1 GCA_029240935.1 Clostridiales bacterium | reverse complement strand
ACAGGGAACCTTTGAACAGTGTCCACAGTGGTTATAACCCTTTTCAATTGAACACTTTGCAACACCACACTCACCCCAAAACATTTGACTGCGAGATTTTTGGCAGCCTGGACAATTTGTTTTTTCTTTCCATTCACACTCTCCACAATAGGTGCCACACATTCCAATCATTTCTTTATCCATGTTTTTCCCCCTTAGTTCATATTTTTATAATTGTTGTTTTCTTCTCTTAAATACAGCAACAACTTCTCTACTGATACCTTGCCTTTCATTAATTGAAAAGCAAGATACCAATTCCCAACCCTGTTCACCAAGGGTGTTTAGCTGGTGGTTGAAGTCTTCTATCTCTAAAATACCACCTATAAAACCTTTAGTTTCAACTTTAATGCTTACATATTCCCATTTTTCCAAAATAATTACCTCCGAATGCAAGGTCCTTATATTTTTACTTAATTACAGAGCTTTCTATTCCAGTATATCTCAATTTTGTTTACAATAAAATACAGGATATGAAAAACACTTGTGGTGACAATCCTCAGAGAAAATGTAGTAACAGAAGTCTATTGTTTATTCCTAGCCGATACTATAAAATATATATAAGAAACTATACAGGAGAGATGGTATGAAAAAGGATTGTGAAAGATGTAAGAATAACCTGTGTGCCAGAAAGGTTGGGATTTTTTTAAATCTCACAGATGATGAGTTAATTGATATTATTTTAATGACTGGCAGCAAAAGCTTTGATAAGGATGAAAACATTTTCTTTGAAGGAGATAAATCAGATACTTTATATATTATAAATGAAGGAAGAATTAAGCTGTATAAAAGTACAAAGAGTGGTAAGGAGCAGATATTACATATCTTATCCGAAGGGGAGTTTTTTGGAGAGTTAAATTTAGTTAAAGCTGGAGAGTATCACTTTAATGCAAGAGCCATAACCCCTGTCAGACTTTGCACACTTACAAATGAAGATATGAAGAATATTGTTTTAAAGAGACCTGAGATTGGGCTTAAGGTACTAGAGGTTGTGGCAGATAGATTGTCCAAGCTGGAAACTATGGTACAAACCCTGGCTACCAACGATGCTGAGGCTAGGCTTGCCAGTCTTTTAATTCAATTATCCCAGGAAAATGGGAAAAGGACACCCCAGGGAATTGAAATAAAGGTGACCATGAGCAGAGAGGACATGTCCAATTTGACAGGAGTTGCCCGGGAGACAATCAGCAGAAAACTTAAAAAGCTAGAGAATCAAGGAATAATAAAGTTATTTGGAAGCAGAAAGATTATTATTTTAAATGAAGAAGAATTAAATGATTTTGTTTAGGGTATCAAAACCAAAGGTTTTGATACCCTATTTTTATGCAAACATAACAAGGAAGTTTATCCCCAGCTCTAGGGTGAACAGAAAGCTTTACCCAAAAAATCTTTAAAAGATTTTAAAATTTTGACCACGGTCACAGAATTATGTCCTATATGCTCCTATAATAAAGCCATAAGATAAAGAAATACTTAAAGTTTAGGAGGAATGAAAATGAAAAAAAGTATAAAAGTTGCAGAGAATACTTATTGGGTTGGATATGTGGATGACAGGAAGGTTCCGTTTCATCGTCTAACACTTGAAAAGGGAACAACTTATAACAGCTATCTGCTAATGACTGATAAACCAACAATAATAGACACTGTAGATATAAGCTTTGGAAAGGTATTTATGGAAGGACTTAAGGAATATATCAATCCAGAGGAGATAAAATATATTGTAATAAATCATGTTGAACCAGACCATTCAGGAGCACTGCCACTACTTGCAAGCAAGGCAAAGGATGCTGTGATTGTTACAACAGAGCTTGGGGCAGAGGAGCTAAAGCTTATGTACAGGCTTCAAAATAGAGAGTTCTTAATTGTAAGGGATGGTGATGAGCTTGATATTGGAGGAAAGACTCTAAAATTCTTTGAAACGCCATACCTTCATACTGAAGAAACAATGATAACCTACTGCGTTGAAGACAAGGTACTTTATCCATGTGATATATTCAGCAGCCATGTTGCAACCTATGATTTGTTTAATGATTTAGTATCAGAGGATATAATGCCTGACTTCGAAGTATACTATAAATTGATAATGCACCCACATAGACCATATGTGCAAAGTATGATAGAGAAAATAAAGGATATAAAAATAGACATCATTGCACCATCCCATGGGTATATATTAAGGAATAATCCTTCAAAATTTATTGAAATATATGATTCTATGAGCAAACCTCAGGGGGAGAATAAAAAAGCGCTTATTATTTACTCAACAATGACAGGAAATACTAAAAAGCTAGCAGAGAAGCTTTCATTAGGACTTGAGGACAAGGGTGTTAATACAGAAGTAATAAATGTAAGCAAGGATTTTAACATGAATGAGATAAAGTCTTCTATAGAGAGTGCAGATTTATTACTATTCGGAAGCTCCGCAGTTGAGGTCATCAATGATTACTTGAAAAACACAAACATAAAGCTGCTTGATAGTTCATACATGATAAAAGTAACAGGAATGAACGATATAAGTCTTCCAGTTAGGGTGAAGTTTAACCCTGATTTAGAGGAGGAAAGAATAAAAAACATAGCCCATGCAATAGGAGATTCAATAATAGGATAGAGCAAAATTCCACGGATTTAAAGAGTATTGTCATCTATAAATGATCAACTTCAAAGCATTTATTGTAGTGGCAGGCTTCCACGCCTGCAAACTCTGTTAAAAGTAAGGCCTAATCATACATGAAAGACATAGGCAGGCATAGAAGCCTGCCACTACAGTGTAAACAT
>JARDZI010000091.1 GCA_029240935.1 Clostridiales bacterium | reverse complement strand
TCGGATACAAAAACTGCGTTTCGTTTACAAATATTCAGTTGTCGGTTACAAATATGGCTTTTCGTTTTACAAAGTGGCTTCTTGCTTTTCAATTAACCAGGTTGCATCTCGGCTTACAAAAAAACATTAAAAAATTAATGATAAACGATAAAAATTTATTGACAAAAATATAATAAGGGTATAGTATTAGTATAGAACCAAATAAAGAACCAAATAAAGGAAGGTGATCTTTAATGAAAATGAGTGTAAATCAGGAAAAGGCTAAAAAAATGTCTAGGTATTTAAGGGTTGTAACGCAAATATTTTACTGGGTTGGTTTAGTAGGAGCAGTGCTGCTTGCTATAGCTGTAGTAGTTGTTTCAATAATGCCAGAAAAGTATTTCATAATATCACCTAAGGCAAGTGATAACATAGGTTTTTCAATTGATGGACTTATAAACTATAGAATAAACTCTCAAACTGCCATTGAACTATCATTGAAACCAATTTATCAAGCTATAAGTTTTATGGCAGCTATTATTTTAGCAGGCTTATCAATTATATTTAGACAGATAAGTAAAATACTAAAGACTGTCGAGGGAGACAGACCTTTTTCAGAAGAAAACTCAAGAAGATTAACAATAATAGGATTTGTATTGTTAATTGGTTCATTTGTTTTCAATATAGCAGAAGGTATTGTTGCTAATGCCATGATCCATACCCTAAGTATACCAAATGTCCAGATAAATTATAAAGCAGATGGTTTTATGATGCTCACAGGTTTTTTATTGCTTATTCTCGCAGGTGTATTTAAATATGGTAATTACCTTCAGCAAGAATATGATGCAACTTTATAGAAAGTGGTGAGATTATGGCGATAATTATAAGATTAGACAGGGTTTTGGCAGACAGGAAAATGCAGCTTGGAGAGCTTGCAGATAAGGTGGGAATAACTAACGTAAACCTTTCAAATCTTAAAACTGGAAAGGTTAAGGCAATTAGATTTTCAACTCTGAATGCAATATGCAGGGAACTTAATTGTCAGCCAGGAGATATACTTGAGTACTTTCCTAGTGAGGATTCAGAGCTGGACCAGGAATAAGTCTACTAATTTCCCATGACAAATTCCTTAAGTGTGGTATAATGTTTTCGTAAAAGGAGAGGTGATAGAATGAGTGATATTGCAGGTACTGGGTGTGATATACTTGTACCCTTTAATGAAAGAAAGCCACTTGAGGAAATTGAGAAAAGTATTAAAACAACATATAGAAAGCATATTTGGAATAAATTTATTAAGGCAATATGTGATTATAAGTTATTGGAAGAGGGGGATAAAATTGCAATTGCCATTTCTGGAGGTAAGGATAGTTTATTAATGGCGAAGCTGTTTCAAATTCTTCAGAAGCACAGCAAATTCAAGTTTGAGCTTGAGTTTATTGCTATGGATCCTGGATACCACGAAAGTATTAAAGCACTACTAATTGATAATTGCAGTTATCTAGATATTCCAATTAGTATTTTTGAATCAGGAATATTTGAGGTTGCAGAGAAAGTAGCAAAGGATTATCCATGCTATATGTGTGCGAAAATGAGAAGAGGGGCTCTGTATGGAAAGGCCCAGAAGCTTGGTTGTAACAAGCTTGCTCTTGGACATCATTTCAATGATGTTATTGAGACCACTATGCTGAATGTTCTATATTCAGGCAATTTTAAGACCATGCTTCCAAAGCTAAGGTCAGAAAATTATAAGGGTTTAGAATTGATTAGGCCTCTATACTTAATCGAAGAAAAGTATATTGAGAGATTTACACAAAATAGCGGTATATGGCCGTTGAACTGTGCATGTATGGTTGCAGCAAAAAGAATTGGTAATAAACGCTATGAAATAAAGGCAATGATTGAAGAAATCAAGAAAAATTTTCAAGACGTGGATAAATCAATTTTTAGAGCAGCCCAGAATGTAAATATGGATGCTATATTAGGATGGCAGAAGAGCGAAGTAAATTATTCCTATTTGGATTTTTATGATGAAGAATAGATAAGTCGTATAAGTGGGGTTATGCGTCGCAAATCACTTGTAAAAATGGGTACAAATATTGATATTATGTAGGGGCGAACAGTGTTCGCCCGTGGGGTACCATGTATTTTGGACTCTGCCTGTATCATAGTGCACAATTGCGGGCGAACACTGTTCGCCCCTACAACACATAGTAGTTAAGTTGCTTCAGTTAACATAAGACAACTTGCGACGCATCCTTCCCATAATGTTCACATTAAATCTTCTGAAAACCAATGAAATTATTTATTATGCACATACTAGTTATAGACATAATAATAAAGGAGTTGGAAGATATGAAAAGAGTTATTGTATGTGTAATGATAATAACAGTTTTTATAAGTTTTAATATGGAGAAAAAAGAAGTAAGTGCAAACTCAGTATATATACAAAAAACCAGCATGGAATATGAAGATAATATGAAAAGAGATCTTTTGTGCATTATGATGGCCTATCCTGAATATGTAGCTTCTGTTGAAAAAAACACTAATGGCAGCGTTTATGCAGTTATGAAATCAGGAGCAAAGCTATTATATGATGATAAACAGAATAAAAGCTATGATGAAAAGCTAAACAATCCTGATATCCAGGACATGATGGAACAGTTATACCCTTTAAACGACATAGAAGACCTTTTAGAGAAGAATTATGATCCAGGACGAATAAGAGTATATCCACTACTTAAGCTGGCCTATGGAGGCTCTGAGAAGCAGGTGCAATCAAACCTGATAAAGGTTAAAATGGGTCATACCAACTGCCAATTCAACAAAAGTAATAAGGCTGCCGAAGCACTAAAAAGTGTAATGGGTGAACTTATTCCCATGGCGAATAGCAGGAGAGATATATATTCCTGTGTTTTCCCACAAAGCGGTACCTTTAATTATAGGATTATAGCTGGTACCAACAGACTTAGTCCTCATTCCTTTGGAATTGCTATTGACCTTGCAAGTAATAAGTGGGATTATTGGAAATGGACAGGAAGAACAAATGGAGAAAAGAGACTGGATGCATATCCAAGAGAAATTGTAAAAATATTTGAAAAAAACAATTTTATATGGGGAGGAAAGTGGGGACATTTTGATATACTTCATTTTGAATATAGACCAGAAATTATTATGAAATCTAGATACTTTGCAAATCCAGATAATTCTAATGGATTATGGTATTCAGGTGTTCCTGAGGATGATGAGAAAGTTATTGAATATATAAATATAATAGAAAAAGCCTTAAAATAATAAGCTATCTGACTCACAATACATGAGTCTACAATTATTCCACCCTTTAGTTTATATGCATACATTTTGCTTCTATTTCATAATTATTAATTATAAATATTATTTATTAATAAAGTGCTTGATTGATTATAAAAGTTGCTATAATATAAAAATAAGTCCAGATTTTATATGTTTTGGAGGATTTATGCTAAACGATAGTAATTCTTTAACTACAAAAAGAGGTTATCTAAAGGGTGATTTTTTATTTTCTCATATTAAGGACCAAAAATATACTGAATATGAGTTACATTATCATGAGTTTAATAAGATAATTATATTTATATCTGGGAATGTAACATACCTTATTGAGGGGAAAGCATATAAGCTTAAGCCTTGGGATATTCTTTTTGTAAGTAGCAATGAAATTCACATGCCTGTGATAGATCCAAACCAGCCATATGAACGTATAGGAATATGGGTTAATTCAAAGTTTCTAGAAAAATACAGTACTCAAGAAAGTAATTTATTCACCTGTTTTCAAATAACAAGTAAACATAAATTTAATTTGCTAAGGATGAATATTAGCATGTTAAAAAAGTTAAAGGAAAAATTGGCTGAACTTGAGGATGCATATAAAAACGAAAGCTTTGGAAGTCAAGTATTAAAAAATTCTCTTGCACTTGAACTGATTATATATTTTAATAGATTAGTTTTAGAAAATGATAACATAAAAAAACATGTTGAAATTCAGAATGATAAAAGCATAGATTCCATACTGAGCTTTATTAACGATAACTTAAATTCTGACTTATCAATAGACAAGCTATCTAAGGTGTTCTATGTAAGTAGGTATTATTTAATGCATAAATTTAAAATGAATACTGGGTATACAGTTCATAATTATATAATCCAAAAACGACTCATTATGGCCAATTCATTAATGATGAAGGGTAAAACCTTAACAGAAGCATGTGCAGAAAGTGGGTTTGGGGATTACTCAAGCTTCGTAAGGGCATTTAAAAATGCATATGGACTTTCACCAAGTAAACATTATAATTCATTACTGAATATGGAAAAGTCTAGGATGAATACTTAAAGAAATAGGATAGCTTAAAATATTTTTTAATAATAATTGTACTCAATAACTTTTGCCTGTCATTATAAACTAGTGAAGTATTTTTAAGGTTTAGGATGACAGGCAAAAACTATATATAAAACTATTTTTTACTTAATTATATTCTTACCATAACTATGAAGGTTGTAGTATATTCACATAATTCAATATCCTTATTATCCTCACAGCCTACAACCTGCCATTCATTTTTATTGAAATTTGGGAAAAAAGTATCTCCATTAAATTCTTCATGAACTTTGGTTAAGTACATTTTTTTTGCATAGGGTAGCAGAAGAGAATAAATTTCCCCTCCACCAATAACAAAGTATTCTTCTGTAGAGTCTATATAGGGTTTTAAATTATCCAATGAATGAACTATCTTTACATTTTCATTATTAACATCAAAGAAATTGTTTCTTGTTAGTATTATGTGCTTTCTTCCCGGAAGAATTCTATTAATAGATTCAAAGGTTTTCCTACCCATAATCATTGTTTTACTTCCTGTTGAAGTTATCCTTTTAAATCTCTCCAAATCCTCAGGCAAGCTCCAAAGAAGAGAGTTATCCTTACCAATTATGTTATTTTCAGCTACTGCAGCAACAATACTTAGCACTTAATTTTCCTCCCTATATGTAGATTAGATTGTTATATTATTTCTATTTTATACTTTAACAATTGGATAATCAAATATTAAAAAAATATACTAAAAATATCTTTAGCTTTATATAACACAATAATACTGTAGTAGCAGGTCTCTGGGCCTGCCCAGGCATAATGCCTTTGATGATAATGTTCGTATCATGTGAACATATCCGATGCAGGCATGGAAGCCTGCCACTACAGCTTCATGGTTTTTGTGCCTTAACACTGGTCTGGGAGTTGCTATGGAATTGATGAATGTCAACAAAAGGCTTTAATTACTTAAAATTTAAACCAGGTTTCGTTGCAATATTGATAGTCCTCACCTTCATGAATGTTTTTGAATTCGTTTGTTCTTGGATTAAAAATATACTCCTTTTCCAATGACTTAATATTTTTTGATATTTCATATATAGCATTTCCAATGTTATATATATCATTATTTGTCATTATAGGATGTATAGATAATCTGACCCAACCAGGCTTTAATGACAAATCCCCTCCATCGATTTTATCAGTTATTTCCCTGGATAGTTCTCTATCAATGTTTAATAGATAATGACCATAGGTGCCTGCACAGGAACATCCACCACGTGTTTGGATTCCATAATAGTCATTTAGTATTTTAACAACTAAATTATAATGAATATCCTCAATATAGAAGGAAAGTATGCCAAGCCTATCTTTTATATTTTCACCAAGTATATGAACCCCTTTTATACTTGAAAGCATAGAAAATAGTATATTCAATAATTCCTTTTCTCGTCTTTGAATATTTTCAATACCCATTTTATTCTTCAACTCAATACAAAGAGCTGTTTTTATTGTTTGCATAAATCCTGGGGTGCCCCCATCCTCTCGCATTTCAGGACTGGAATAATATTTGTGTTCACCCCAGGGATTTGTCCATTTTACAGTGCCACCTCCAGGACAATCAGGAATATGATTAGGATATAGTTTTGAGTCAAATATTAAGACACCTGAAGTACCAGGACCACCTAGGAACTTATGAGGTGAAAAAAATATCCCGTCTAGTTTCTCCATTGGGTCATTTGGGTGCATATTTATATTTTCATATGGAGCAGAAGCTGAGAAATCTACAAAGCAGATACCACCATTCTCATGTATTATCCTAGCCATACTATGGTAGGGCGGTTGAATACCTGTTACATTTGAGCAAGCAGTAAAGGAACCGATTTTAACCTTGCGATTTCTATATTTTTTAAGTATTGCTTGGAGATTATCAAGATCAACTAGTCCATTAGACTGGGGCTTTAAACAAACAACATCAGAAGCTGTTTCACACCAGGATATTTGATTTGAGTGGTGCTCCATATGTGTTATAACTACAACAGGTCTAGCGTTTTCATCCCTAAAGTTTTTTTGCTTGTAGCATTCTGGAATGCGTATTTCGAGAATTCTTTGGAGCTTATTTACTGCGGAAGTCATTCCAGAGCCTGTGCAAATTAATATATCTTCTTCATCTGCATTTACATGCATTTTAATTAACTCCCTGGCTGTTTTATATGCTTTGGTCATAGCGCTACCTGTTGTGCTGGATTCAGAATGAGTGTTGCCAATAAGAGGACCAAATATTCTTGTTAATCTTTCTTCAACAGGCAAATACAGCCGACCACTAGCAGCCCAATCAGCATATAATAATCTTTTATTCCCCATGCAGGTTGAAATGGATTGATTATACCCAATTGTATTATGCCTAAAATTACTAAAATAACTTTCCAAATTGAAATTATTCATAAACACCGACCTTTTTATAAATACTAGGGTTATACGATGCATAAAAATCCGCCATGTAGTGACAGGCTGACCTGCTTCTGCTTATAACTTATCAAGGGTCAGAGGTAGACAGGCACATAGGCCTGTCACTACATGGTATAATACAATTTTCTATATTGTAATATATTACAATATATTCTGAAAGTAAAAATTAGTGATGTTAAAGAATAAAAAGGTATAATTTCACAATCCCTGCAAATACTGTACTGGGGTGATAAATATGAGCTTTAAAATATCCTATAAAACACATATAATTTGTTTTTTAATTGGATTGCTGACAACAATGTTTCTTGGAAAAACTGTTGATATAATATTAATCGACTATATAATTGCTATTACTCCATATTTGCCAGGGTGTAATATAATAATAAAATTTTATGGATTTATTATTATACTACTGATTCCAATAGTGTTAATACATGAGCTCATACATGGAACCATTTACACAATTTTTGGTGGTAAGGTTAGGTATGGGTTTAAGGGGGTATATGCATATACACAAGAAATCAGTGAAATCCCAATAGAAAAGAAAAAGTTTGTATTAATACTACTTGCACCACTAATAATTATATCACCTATTACAATATTAGCTCCAAATTGGTTTGGTGAATTAATATTTTTACTAAATCTACTTGGATCATCTGGGGACATATATATGGCTATAACTCTGGTCAAGTATCCAGTGTATTGTAAAATAATTGACAGAAGCTATGGTTATGATGTTATAGTTGAAAAATAGCATTAGTATATAAAGACAGGTTCTACAATAATTAATTACATATTGAAATTATCTGTTTTTTTAGATATACTTTCATTTGATGGATAGGTAAAAACTATATATAAGGAAGGGAAGAGCTATATGAAAAACTGTATTGTGGCACAATCTGGTGGACCAACAGCTGTTATAAATGCCAGTGTGGTTGGAGTTGTAGAGGAAAACAATAGAAGTAGTCACTATGATAATGTTTATGGTGGGCTAAATGGCATAGAAGGAATTCTTAATGAGAATATTATTAATTTATCCAAACTTCAAGAGGAGGAGCTTAATGGATTAAAATATACACCCTCCTCTGGGCTTGGTTCTTGCAGATATAAGCTTAAGGACTATAAAATAGATGATTCAGAATACAAAAAACTTATTGAAATACTAAAAAAACATTCAATCAAGACCTTTTTCTATATTGGTGGAAATGATTCAATGGATACTGTTGACAAATTAAGCGAGTATGCAGAAATACATTCAATAGATATTCAATTCATTGGAATACCAAAGACGATAGATAATGACTTGGTTGGAACAGACCATACTCCTGGTTTTGGAAGTGCAGCGAAATATGTTGCAACAACAGTACTTGAATGCTACTGTGATACAAACGTTTACTCATTTAACGGAGTATTTATAATGGAAATAATGGGAAGGGAAGCAGGATGGCTTGCAGCTAGTGCAGCACTTGGAAGAATAAAGGGGAAGTCTGCAGCAGACTTTATCTACCTTCCAGAGGTTCCATTTTCAACAGAAAAATTCCTTGAGGATGTAGGGAACAGGCTTAAGGTAAAGAATAGCGTATTTGTAGCTGTTTCTGAGGGAATAAGAGATGCAAATGGAAGGTTTATAGCACAAATGGAAACTGGCTCCCATGATAAGTTTGGTCATGTACAACTTGGAGGAGTATGTGGCAACTTAAAACAGCTATTGATTGATAATAAGATTACTTCAAAGGTTAAAACTCTTGAGCTTGGAATAACACAGCGTGCTGCAATGCACAATGCTTCCAAACAGGACATTGACGAGGCATATAGGGTTGGAAGTGATGCAGTTAGTTATTCTACTGAAGGTTGTTCAGGTGTAATGGTTGGAATAACTAGAGAAAGCAATAAACCATATAAGATGGGTACATCACTGGTTAAGGCTTGTGAGGTAGCAAATCATATTAAGTCCTTCCCAAGAGAATGGATTACACCAGAGGGAAATAATATTACAATGGAAGGGGTGGAGTATATAACACCTTTAATAATGGGTGCTCCAGATATTGAGACTGAAAATGGACTTCCAAAGTACTATATAGTAAACAGAGATGGAATAGTAAAATAAAAGCCTTCTCTGGCATTGCTCTTTTCACCCGGAGAAAGATCCTTCGCTACGCTCAGGATGACAGGAGGGCTTTAATAGCAATGTTAATACTTTCAATTTTGTTGAATAAAAACTAGGGCTGTTGGTTATCCAACAGCCCTAAATTCATTAGTATACAAATACCATTCTATCAATTCTTGCTGCAACAGGCTTTGACCACAACCACTGGTTTGTTGCACTGTCATCAAAGTAGAACATTGCGCCATTTGTAGGGTCAGCTCCATATAAAGCATCATATGCAGCTTTAATATCTACATCAGTAGCAGGCTTGTTAATTGTACCATTTAAAACAGGAGTGAACTGATAATAACCTCCTGATACTTGATAAATTACACCTCTTATAGTATTTGGCCATTCAGAGCTCTGTACTCTGTTTACAACAACTGCACCTACAGCTACCTTAGCATTGTATGGTTGATTTTCTGCTTCAGATCTAATCAGCCTTGCAAGCAAATCTAGATCGCTTGCAGTATAAGGTATAACTGCTTGTGCTATTTGTGGAGTTGAGACAATTCCAGGAAGGTATAGCTTCTGACCTGGGTAAATTATATCGTCCCATTTATTATTTCCTCTTCGTAATGTATAAAGTGATAATCCATATCTTTTTGCAATTTGTGATAAGGTATCACCACTTTTTATTGTGTATGCCTCTCCAGGTACATTAATAACCTGACCAGGATATATTCTAGCACTAGATAGATTGTTGTCCCTCATTATGGCGCTAGAATTTGTTCTGAACAAGTTTCCTATCTTGTATAATGAATCTCCTGATATAATAGTATAAGTAGCTGCATAGGCTGAGTGATTTAGGAGCAATCCTAGAACCACTGCTGATGACATGGTTATTAAAAGCTTTCTAAACTTTGTGAATTTAAACATTCAAAACACCTCCATTATGCCTCCGAGGTTAGTTGACGGGTTCGGGGAGAGGTACCCCTACTTGAACTACAAGATTCACCCCACTTGATGCATCCCCCGTACTCCGTGTGGAGATTCGGCTTAGTATAGGTGCTATTATAGCAAAGGAATGTATATATATCCATATGGGGTTTATGGAGTTATAGGGACAAGTTTGTATAGAGGGAACAAATTGGACAGGATTCCATGCAATCGGCCATAGATGCCATAGTGGGTAATGCAAAGATTGAAATTAATTATCCATTATTATATAATTACAGGGATATTACTGAGAGAAGATGAGATATTATGAGATTGCCAAAATTTCTTCAACCCTATGCCGGGCTTCCGAAGGGTATATATGTATTGTTTATGGTGAGAGTAATAAATAGTATGGGAAGCTTTGTTTTTCCACTTCTTACTCTTTTGTTAACAGATAAAATAGGGTTAAGCTCTGATAAAGCAGGTATTTATGTAAGCCTTGCTACTATGTCCTACGTTCCAGGGGGATTAATTGGAGGAAAGCTTTCTGATCATTTTGGAAGGAAAAAAATCATGATAATTTCCCAGGGCACTGCTGCAATTCTACTTATTCCCTGTGCTTTTATGGGTAATTCAATGCTCATTCCATGGATATTAATAATCGTTGGAGTATTAAATGGAGCAGCACAGCCTGCAAATAGTGCAATGATGGCAGATATGACTAACCCTGAAAATAGAAAGACAGCATTTTCATTTTTATATCTTGGTATAAATATAGGCTTTTCTATAGGACCTTTAATTGCAGGATTTTTATATAGGAATTATTTACCCTTGACCTTTTTAGGAAATGCACTTGCATCATTTATATCTTTGACACTATTAACAATTTTTGTTGATGAATCTCTGCCTGGAAAGTCAAAAGAAGAACGAATAATAAATAATGAAGATGAAAAAGCTGAGGAAGGCAGTGTATTGCATGTTTTAATACAAAGGCCAATGGTGATTGCATTTGCACTCCTATCTTCAGTATATTCCTTTGCTTATTCCCAGGGAAATTTTAGCACTACCCTTCAATTGAAGCAGTTGTTTGGAGATAATGCATCAAAGGTACTAGGCTCAATTTACTTTACAAATGGGGTTATTGTAGTTACAATGACGACAATTATTGTCTACATAACAAAAAAATACAAACCTATTTTTAATGTTTCACTAGCAGGAGTTTTCTTTGCATGTGGCTTTGGAATGTTATATTTTATAAGCAGCATTCCACTCTATTTGGTTTCCACAGTTGTGTGGACCATAGGTGAGATTTTAAATGCAACAAACTCTGGAGTTTATATAGCAAATCATGCTCCAATGTCCCACAGAGGGAGGTTTAATTCTATTTTGACCATAATCACCGGTGCTGGTGCAGCAATTGGACCATTGATAATGGGAAGATATATTAAATCATATGGCGTGAGAATGGTTTGGCCACTGGTATTTGTAGTGACAATGTGCTCCGCAGGGTTGATGTTTATGCTGCATATTAGGGAAAGTAGAAGTAAAAAGAGTATGTAAGAAGTGCCAGGCTCGTGACAAGTGACA
>JARDZI010000468.1 GCA_029240935.1 Clostridiales bacterium | reverse complement strand
GAATGAATATATAGTTTGGAGATATAAATCATTTACTTCAGCGAAATCAACCTTTGCTGTGACTATTTCACCAGTTTTTACAGTTTTATTTCCACTATTTTTAGCAAGTATTTTTTCAATAGCATGCATGTTATTTCTCCTTTATGTTAGTTATATTGTATAGTATATTATACAATAAGCCCACCTTCAATAGGTGAGCTTATATTTAGTATATTTACAATTGGGGACATTCCTTTAAGGCTGACCCAAAAGATAAGCTTACTTAAAGTGTGTACCTGAACCTATTTATCCGAAGAATATCGGTACAAGGAATGTTGCCAGAAGGATGATAAAAGCTCCTCCAAGTCTTGATGAAATTTGAGCAAATGGCATTAATTCCATTCTGTTAGCTGCAGTTAAAACTGCAACGTCTCCTGTTCCACCCATATTTGCCATACATAAGCCTGCAGTAATAGCTGCTTCTATAGGATAGAAGCCAACCATTTTTCCAACCACTGCTGTACCTATAACTGCACCAAGTACAACTAAGAAGCAAAGTACCAAGTAAACAGGTGTAAAGGCTGATATAACCTGACCAAGATCAGTATATGCTATACCTATTCCCATTAACAATGCTGGAGTCCAATTTGCTGCGACAAATTTATACCAGTTTGCACATGCTTTTTCAAACTGTTGTGGTATAATGTTTATTGCCTTTGCAACTGCTACAGAAATAATCATCCATGCATAAGGATGTATATCAAGTCCTACATAAGTATCCATCAAATATGCAACTATTTCACCAAAAGCAAAGAATGTTGTTGCTATTGCGATACCAATTCCGAAGTCTGTCAGTTTGAAAGATTCTTTTTCTTCTTTTTCCTTTAAATCATCTTCTCCTATATCCATAAGCTTTCCGTTACCGCTTAATTTAGGATACTTTTTACCAAGTCTATCTAAAAGACCTCCAAATACGATTGCTATTGCATTTCCTAAAGCAACTGCAGGAACAAGTTTTGATAATATTGTTTCAGCAGGAACTCCGATACCCTTTGAGAAAACTTCCGCTATAGGAACTGCACCGGCACCCATACCGCCACCCATTATAGGAATACCGATATATGCTATTGATTCTGCGGGTGATTGGCCAAAAGCTAATCCACCTAGTGCAACTAAAGCTAAAGATACTACAACACCACCCAATATACAAGGAAAATATCTGATAGCAGCTTTAACAAGTAGTTTCTTGCTCATTCCTAGTATAGAACCTGTAATAAGTGCTGCAATATAGAAATCTAGGAATCCGCCACCCTTCATAAAAGTCGTTACTGTTTCTGTAACTGATTCTGGGATTAATTTAAAATAAACAAGAGCTGCTGAACCAAATATAATTACAATTGGTCCTCCTCCAAAGAATGTCTTAATAATTGGTGTATTATTTCCCACAACATCAAGTAAAGCACCAATTATCATCATAAAGGCAAAGGCTCCAATCATGCCTCCAGGTAATACATCAAATATTATTGCTATAATTATTACTGCTAGTAATGTGAAATAAACCGGTAGGGTTATTCCCATAATTTTATAATCCTTCATGTTTCCTCCTATAAATTTATTATATATATTATAATTTAATTAAAAATTAAATTTATAATCTCGATACACCTGTTTTTCTCGCTGCATCTGATATTGCTTTTGCAACAGCTTTAGCAACATTTTTATCCAAAGCACTAGGAATTATAAAATCCTCATTTAAGTCTTTTTCATCAACATAATCTGCGATTGCATATGCTGCTGCCAATTTCATTTCCATGTTTATTTCCTTCGCTCTAACATCCAAAGCACCTCTGAAAACTCCTGGAAACACTATTACATTATTAATTTGATTTGGGAAATCAGAACGTCCTGTTCCTATTACTCTTGCACCTGCTTCTTTAGCAACATCAGGCATTATTTCAGGAGTAGGGTTAGCCATAGCAAGAATAATTGCATCCTTGCTCATTGATTTTACCATATCTGACTTTACAACATCTGCTGAAGAAACCCCTATAAATACATCTGAGTTTTTCATAACATCTGCTAAAGAGCCTTTTTCGATGTTTGGATTAGTTAATTTTGCCAAATCATTCTTAGCATCATTCATCTTTTCTCTTCCGAGATACAATGCACCTGTTCTGTCACATGCAATTATATTTTTAGCACCGGCAGCCTTTAATAAGATTGCTATTGCTGTACCTGCTGCTCCGGCACCATTAATTATTATTTTTAAATCTTCTATTTTCTTGTTAACTATTTTTAAAGCGTTTATTAATCCAGCCAGTACTACTATTGCGGTACCGTGTTGGTCATCATGGAAAACAGGTATATCTAATTCCTTCTTTAATCTTTCTTCTATCTCAAAACATCTTGGAGCTGATATATCTTCAAGGTTTATTCCGCCAAGTCCTGGAGCTATTAATTTAACTGTTTTAACTATGTCATCTACTTCTTTTGAATCTATACAAATCGGAAAAGCATCAACATTTGCAAATTCCTTAAACAATATTGATTTTCCTTCCATAACAGGCAAAGCTGCTTTAGGACCAATATCACCTAATCCTAATACTGCAGTT
>JARDZI010000090.1 GCA_029240935.1 Clostridiales bacterium | reverse complement strand
AATATAAACAGCTAGTGTATTAATACACTAGCTGTTTTTTGGCGGAGAAGTGGGGATTCGAACCCCAGCTGGAGTAACCCCCACTAATGGTTTAGCAAACCATCCTCTTCGGCCACTTGAGTACTTCTCCACAAATATTATAATGGCGGAGAGAGTGGGATTCGAACCCACGGTAGGGTTACCCCTACGCCGGTTTTCAAGACCGGTGCCTTAAACCAACTCGGCCATCTCTCCGTACCAGACATTTTATATTATAACAGTTGCCTAAGTAACTGTCAAGATAAAATGCCCTTGTGCATTAGGTAATTATTTGGTAATTCTATCTGCACCACCCATGTAAGGTCTAAGAACCTCAGGTATTATTACACTGCCATCTGCCTGTTGGAAGTTCTCTAATATGGCTGCTACTGTCCTTCCAACCGCAAGCCCCGAACCATTTATGGTATGAACATATCTTGGCTTATCCTTCGGATTTGCCTTGAACCTAATATTTGCTCTTCTTGCCTGGAAGTCTTCAAAGTTAGAGCAGCTTGATATTTCAACATATTTACCATAACTTGGCATCCACATTTCTATATCATACTTCTTTGCTGCAGTGAATCCCAGATCTCCTGAGCAGATTAACACCACTCTATATGGTATTCCAAGAAGCTTTAGTACTTCCTCTGCATCATTTGTAAGAGCCTCTAATTCTTCATAAGATTTATCCGGGTCAACAAACTTTACAAGCTCAACCTTATTAAACTGATGCTGTCTTATAAGTCCCCTTGTGTCCCTTCCTGCTGAGCCTGCCTCTGAACGAAAGCATGCAGTGTATGCTGCATATTTTATAGGAAGTTTTTCTCCATCTAGTATTTCATCCCTAAAAAGATTTGTTACTGGAACCTCAGCTGTTGGAACAAGGAAGTAATCCACATCTGCCAATTTAAACGCATCCTCCTCAAACTTAGGAAGCTGTCCTGTTCCTGTCATGCTTTTTCTATTTACCATAAATGGAGGTAATACTTCAGTATATCCATGCTTATCTGTGTGTAAATCCAGCATAAAGTTAATACAAGCTCTCTCCAGTCTTGCACCAAGTCCCTTATATACTGTAAACCTTGCTCCTGTAACCTTTCCCGCTGCTTCAAAGTCTAATACTCCAAGGTTTGTTCCAATATCCCAATGAGCCTTTACATCAAAATCAAACTTTTTAGGCTCTCCCCATTTTCTAAGTTCAACATTGTCATCATCAGTTGCTCCCTGTGGTACATCTGGGTGAGGTATATTGGGAATTCTCATAAGTTGATATTCAATTTCCTCATCGACCTTTCCAAACTCCTCATCATGTCTCTTAATCTCATCTGCTAATAGCTTCATTTCAGCCATTATTGCATCAACATTTTCTCCTGCTTTCTTTAATTTTGGTATCTCCTGTGAAGCTGTATTCCTCTTGTTTTTTAATGCTTCAACCTCAGCTATTATTTCTCTTCTTTTCTCATCAAGTGCAACAACCTTGTCAATCATTTCAAGATCAAAGGCTTCCCCCCTGATTTTCATGGCTTCCTTAACTTCCTCTTTATTGGTTCTTAATCTTTTAATATCTAACATACTTCATCTCTCCTTTATATTGGTATGTATTTTTTTCTGTTTTTTTATTCCTTCAAATAAAAAAAACCCTCATCCCTAAAAAATAGGGACGAAAGGTATACTTCCGCGGTGCCACCCAGATTGACCATATGGTCCTCTTTATGTGGTATAACGTCCACAAGTCGTCTTGCTATTCGCAAACCCTCAGGGGTAGATTCAATAAGTTTAACTATCTGCTCACACCATCCGCAGACTCTCTTTAAGTCAGCTCTTACTTACTATTTCCCATCAACAGTTTATTATATTATTAATAGTATAGCACTTTATTTCCATTTTGCAATATCCATTTTATATATAAATTTTGTTTTTATTACTATTAAGAATAACTATAACTCCTTCTATTGTTATAAAAGCTTGGTTATATTATAATTTAAAATTGTAGAGCTTATTTAGAAAGGATGATAGCATGAATACATATATAACAAATGGAGTATGTTCAAAGAAAATAACCTTTGAAGTTGAAGGAAATATAATTAAAAATGTAGCATTTCAGTCAGGATGTAATGGTAACCTTCAAGGAATAGGAAGGCTAGTTGAAGGAATGTCAGTTTATGAAGTTGTAAAAAAATTAAAGGGAATTAGATGTGGAGATAAGAAAACCTCATGTCCTGATCAACTTGCCATTGCAATTGAAAAGGCATATTTAAAATAATTTTTCAAACCATGTATAAAAACCCTACTGCTTGTCTACAATAGTAGTGGAGGGGTTAAATATGAGTGAGGTAGATATTTTATATCAGATTTCAAACTTAAAAGAAATTGATTATAAGAATACTCTTGTATTAACAAGTCTTGTTGAGCTATTGATTGATAAGGGTGTTATTACAAGGAAGGAATTAATAAGTAAAACTAAGGAATTGGATTGTATAGCAGTTACACTAGAGGGTGAATAAAAACAGCCTGGGATAATCTATCCCAGGCTGTTTTATTTATAGTTGTGCGTTATTCTTTAACTGATTTAATACACTTTCAAGTTCCTTTATATACTCTCCATATCCTGCCCAATCCCCTGACTGCTGTGCCTGTTTTGATTTTTCATACAGGTCTGCTGCCTTAATTATTAGACTGTTAATATCCACTTCAGCTCCAGGTGTTGTTTCTGTTGGAGTTGGAGTTGTAGTGCCAGGCTGCTCTATATTCGCATTAAATAGTTTTGCAAACGCAAGCTGAATATTGTCCTCCATAACAATCTTCTCACCCAAACCTATTATTACCTTTTTAAGCTCAGGTAAGCTATTCCCACTGTTTGCTCTTAAATATAGAGGTTTTACATAAAGCAGGGCATTCTTTACAGGTATTATGTTGGTTTCACCTAGTATTACCTGTGATCCCTTCTGATCCCACAGGGCTATTTGCCTTGAAATTTCAGTATCAGTATTTAGCCTTGAGTTAAATTGCTGTGGACCATATATAGATTTTTCCTTAGGAAATTTAACTAAGGTCATTTGTGATAGATTATCTGCATCCATCTTAACAGCAAGCCAGGATACCATGTTCTCCTTTTTAGCCACTGTAAATGGTATTGTAAGTAGAAGCTCTTCCTTTGTTTCTCCTGGAAGCCTCATTACCTGATATACTGCTTCTACATCTGCCTCAGTAGTTTCGTTTGCTTTTTTCTTTGCAACGCTCCATAGGTCCTCACTATTATAAAATACTGCTGGATTGTTCATATGGTACTTTTCATATACCTTTGATTGTGTCATGAATACATCCTCAGAATACCTTAAGTGATTTTTCAAATCCTCTGGCATCTGACTTATATCTTTAAAAATTCCACTATATATCTTCCCTATGGTCTTTGCTATTGCATCACTGCTATCAGCCAGATAGAAGTCAACCTTGCCATCATATGCATCTATAACTACCTTTACTGAGTTTCTTACGTAATTTATCCCATTGTATTGCTCTGCATATGGAAATCTGTTTGAGGTTGTATATGCATCTATTATCCAATACAGCTTTCCATTGGAAATAACCAGGTATGGGTCACTATCATAGCTTATAAATGGAGCTATTTTTTTAACCCTATCAACTATATTTCTATTTAGAATTATTTTACTATCTGCCGTTACATCATTTGATAATAGGAAGTTAATGCTTCCCTTATTAAATGCAAACAGTAGCTTGTTTAATGGAGTCATTTTAATACCTGCTGTACCACTATATGTTGTTTTTGCTTCCCTATCCTCTGCTGGGTAATCTATCTCTTGGTTCTTTTTTCCAACTACTACATAATCATAATCAAGCTCTCCAAAATATATCTGTGGCACATCAATCTTTATTTCAGTGTTTAAAGTTGGAATGTCCTTTAAAATAAATTCAGGTAGTCCTGATGCATTAACGTCATTT
Organism: Clostridiales bacterium; assembly: GCA_029240935.1. Taxonomy (GTDB): domain Bacteria; phylum Bacillota; class Clostridia; order Clostridiales; family Caloramatoraceae; genus JARDZI01. The sequence continues at coordinate 7,478 of JARDZI010000090.1, read as the reverse complement.
GTATATGACATTACTGCACCATAACCATGTGTATAATAAAGGTGAAGGTTCTGCCAGGTTTGAAACTTAGCCTCTCTTCTTGAATTATCAAGCTCCCTTGCTGATATAAATACCTGCCTCGTCTTTCCATCTATATCATATCTGTCAATGTCCACATCATTAAATTTATAGTAGTTTCTTATTGCCTGTATTTGATTAAAAACCTCAAGTGACTGGGAAAATTCATTTATTCTTATATTATCTATTGTATCCATGTTTTCATCTATGTCCTTTTGAGCCAGGGTGTTGTCAACAGTAAATGGAGTTTCCTTTATATTCTCAAGTCCAAACCCCTTCCTTGTCATATCTATGTTATATGTAAGATAGGGCAGTTCCTTGTCCCTGGCATTAGGTGCAACAATAAACCTTTCAACTATTCCAGAAACCAGTGTCTCTGAAACCATTAGCACTGCTATAAATATTGCTGTGTAAACAACCCATCTAGTCCTTTTTCTAATAATTGCAAAGAAAACTATAAATGCTGATATTAAGCATAGTACAGCAATTATCTTAAACATTGGAAGTGATATGTGTACATCTGTATAGCTTCCACCAAATGCAATTCCTCTTGGAGAGTAAACAAGGTTTAATCCCCTTAGATAAAATGCTCCAGCAAGAAGTATTAATAGTATTGCCCCTAAAACAGATAGCTGTTTTATAGCAAAGCTTGCTTCACGGCTATCCCCAGCCTTCATATATTCCTTAAAGCCAGTAAATCCATCCTTTATTTTAAGCAAGCTGTAAAATACTAATGTAGCTATTATTAATAGTACAATAATCGTTATTAGTACCCCTAGGACTGCATTTATTAATGGAAGCTTGAATATATAAAACCCTGCATCATACCCGAATAATGGGTCCTTTATTCCAAAATCTGTAGCATTGAAGTACTCAAGTATTCTATACCAGAACACCTCTGTAAAAAGAAGTGAAAATATTAATGACAATACAAGTGAGGCAAAAAATATAATTTTATTATGTAGTGATGTCTCCTTCTTGTCATATACCTGATTGTTCATGCTCAGATAACCCTTTTTTAGGTATCTGCTATATACAAGTATTAATAAAAACAGTACCACAAATGTAGGTCCAAATATTATTGCTTTAGACTTTAGAGATGTAAAAAACACATCTATATATCCAACCTCATTAAACCATTGATAATCAACAAAGAAGCTGGAGAATACCCCAACTAGTACAAGTAGTACTATAACCCCTATTAAAATTTTAATTAATGTTTTTTTCACTTACTTACCCCTCCTGATTTATTAAATATCCCTTTTCTCCAAGGGCTTGTATAATTCTTTCCATTATCTCCTTATCATCTGCCTCAATTTTATGTATATGTACTCCTTTTGTCAGCTGTGACAATGGTTTCGCTCCCTCATTATTAATCTTTTTCATAAATTGCTCCACATCAAACAAGGACTTCAGCTGGAGCCTTCCTGTTATTTCACCATATATTTTATGCTCAATTGTTACATCAAGCACTCTTCCACCCATGTTAACTATAGTCTTTAGCTCATCCTCCATGTCAACCTCATTATGCCTTACTGCAATAACTCTTTTCACGCTTCCTGGATTAGGACTTATTAACATATATCCCTGGGGAGTTGCAATAATATCATTGCCCTCTGCCCTTAATAAAGCTATATCCTGAACTATAACCTGTCTTGAAACATCAAACTGAGTTGATAGCTCTCCTCCTTTAAAGGGACTTTGATGGTTCTTAAACAGGTATAAAATTTTACCTCTTCTTTCCTCCCCTTTCATACTTCTCCTCCTCAACTACTTCTTTCATATATTATACTACAACAAATAGCAAAAAGGTATTATATACCTTTTGATACACAATACCTACTACTGAGTTGTAGCCCAGTCAACCATCCATATTCCCTCTATTTTTACAGTGTTAAAATATGCAGTATTTACTACTTTCTTACTTCCATCCGGATTCAAGGTGTAAAAATCCACCCTAACCCTTGCTTTTGCTCCTGTTTCATCTATTGTATAATCTCCAACAGTAAATTTTTGATTAGTAAACCCAAGCTGCTTAACCTCTTCCATTTCAGTCACATAATCAGTAAAGAATTTTCTATCAGGATTCTTATCATCATCAGATAATAACAGGTATGCTTCAAGCCATTTTCCCTGACTCTCTAGTGTCATCTGAAGATTTAGCACCTCTGCTGGGTTAAGAGCTTTATTCCTTTTAAGTAAAGCTCTATTTCTACCTATAGGTTTGTTAAATGTCACATGACCTGCTAGAGTACCCTGAAGCTTGCCATCTATTTTAAATAAAACCCTGTTTACTCCAGGTATTTCTGTCAATGAGTCGACAATTGAATATATACTCATGAGCTCTGCAGTGCTTCCACCAGGGTGATTCCTCTTAAATTCACCGGAAAGATTTACATTTACACTATCTCTACTCCTTGAAATAGAAAGAAGCTTTGTTCCTGCAGGAATTGGAGAGACTGTGGATGATGACAGTGGCCCTCTTAAAAGTTCTTTCATTACTGTTTTTTCAAGAGATGTATCAAACTCAGCAATCCTATCCTCTGGAATCAAATACGATCCTGTAGAATCTGGGAAATATATTAATGTATGTATCTTTCCACTATATTGTGTGGACTCTAAAATAACTCCAGAGTTTTTTTCACCGCTTTTCCAGGGGAAACTACCCAGCCTACAGCTGGAGAGTAAAAGGCTAAGGATTAATAATAAAATAAATATACTATTATGTAGTTGCAGGCATGGAAGCCTGCAACTAGGGTGTAATATTTTCACAGCTAACACTCCCTGCAATTTTTTAACCTATCCCCATCTTAAATTACCCCTTATAGTAATACCCAATACCCCACTTTGTCATAATATATTGAGGGTTAGCAGGATCCTTTTCAATTTTTTCTCTAAGTCTTCTAACATGAACATCAACTGTTCTAGAATCCCCATAATAATCATAACCCCATATAATCTCAAGAAGGGTTTCTCTGTTATATATCTTTCCTGGATTTGTTACTAGTAAAAACAAAATATCATATTCCTTTGAAGTAAGCTCCACTTGTTTTCCTGCAACATTTACCTTTCTTGATGCAATATCTATTACAATATCTCTAACATTTATTATGTCATTTTTGTTTGATACATACTCATATGCTCTTCTAATCAGAGCTTTTATTTTAGTCCTCAGTTCTATTATTTTGATTGGCTTTATCAAATAGTCATCCGCTCCAAGCTCAATTCCCATAAGCCTATCCTCATCCCTGCAATCCTCGGACATTAGTATAACCGGTACATAGGATCTTTCCCTAATTTTTTTTAGAACAGTTAACCCATCCAGACCGGTAAGCAGGGTGTTTGATATTATCAAATTGTATATATCTTCATCTATGTTTTTTAATGCCTGCTGGCCATTACACGCAATATTAACTATATAGTTATCTTGTTCAAGATTACTCTTAATATTTTTTGTAAGTGTTTCATCCTCATCAATAACAAGAACCTTGTAGTTCACAGAAATCCCTCCCTTGCAAAAACTTCTACATCATTTGATATCCTATAACTTGTATGTAATTTATTGAATATATTATAACATGGTTTTCTAATTTCAGAAGTGTAACCTATGCATAAAACAGATGTTTTTTTAAAATAATTTTATATAAATAAAGGTACCCAATTGGTACAAATTAGACTGCTTATCTAATTTCTTGAATCCATTGTTTGTAGTATCTTAAGCTTTTCATCATTTTGAATATAATAGTTATGATGATTCTTTATCAAAAACTTAATATACTCTGGTTCCATATACAAAATATCAAGTGCCATTTCTGCATGCTTATAATATGCATTAATAAACCCTATTTTATTAAATTTTCTTAAAACTTGTGGAATTAACCTATTAGCAATAACCATAATAGATTTAGTAACACAATTTAATCCACTATTTACTTGTCCAATATCATGGAGAAGTGATGCTTTTATAAGCTGCATATCATATAAGTCTCTATTCAAGCATTCCTCTAAAACCTCCCTTGCAACCTTTACACTATGGGTTTGTGTTGAGGTAGCAAGGGATGAAAATATCTTTTTCTCATAGTCATTTAAATAGCTATTAATAAATACCAAATCATCACTTGTTAATTTTGCTGTTGCTGCCCAAATAAATTGCTTAACCCTGTATATCATAACCTCTCCTCCATATATTCTTAACAATGCAAATGCATATTATAGATTGTTTTTATTGTATCATAATTCCCATTGCATGTCTCAATTTGCAGGAGCAAATATGAGCTAAATCACGTGGAAGATTCCACCTATTTTAGCTCTGGCAGACTATTTATGTCAAACCCCTTCCCCTTTATAATTTCCTCTCCTCTCCTGTTTGAAAGAGCTGAAACATTTGAAAGTTCTCCCAGCTCTATCATATAAACGGCCTGCTCATTATCAATTATTGAACCAGTGTTGAGAACATACCCTATTGTTTCTCCTGCCCCATCTTTAATAAGCTCTGTTATTTCATATTTCTCCATGTAATCCTCCTGTTATATTTATTTTAAAGCAATATTGAAATTGAAATATATTCCTAGCCTTTCTCAAACATAATAAAAACATCCCTTTGCTTTAGTTTGCAACAGGGATGTTTTATTATACATTTCATTTTATCAAATTTCAGCATCCACCCTGCATAGGGTGTAGTTCATTGCTTTACTTAAGATGAGGTAGAGTTTTCAAATAAATAAAAACTATGAACTAAAGCAAAACAAGGTTATTCTGTTCTAATAGCTTCCAGGGCACTTAATTTCATTGCTCTTCTTGCCGGATAAAAGCCTGATATCAATCCTACTAGTGCTGAGAATACTAATGCAAAAAGTGCAAGCCATATGGGTATTATTGAGATCCTGCTTCCTTCACCTGATGGTCCCATAAAGTTTATAAGCCCTCCAGCAAATGTATTAAGTATCATGGAAACCAGCTTACTAAAGCCTAACCCAAGAAGTCCCCCCATAAGTCCTATCATTCCAGATTCGAATAGGAATATTCTTCTTATATCTCCTAGTGCAGCGCCTATTACCTTCATAACTCCTATCTCTCTTGTTCTTTCATATATTGACATTATCATGGTATTTGTTATGCCAAGTGCTGCAACTAGCAATGATACTGCACCTATTCCTCCGAGGACCATTTGTAAGGTTGCAGATGTCTTTTTCATGGATTCAAGATAATCTGTAAGGCTATATGCCTCATAGCCCATTTCCTTTATTTTAGCTTGTACTGTCTGTACATCGTTAATATCCTTAACTTTAACCATTGCCCTTTGGTATCCATCCTGCACGGTATTCCCATACATTTGTTTTTCCTGGCTGCTTTGGTTTTTGCTATTTTCCTTAATAAGCTTTTTTAGCTCGTATATATTCATATATACATAATAATCCTTATCCATGCTTCCTTCTTTGATTATTCCAACAACCTTAACCTTATATAGCTTTGGAGCCTTTTGCTTCTGCCCTCCCTGAACATCAGTACCGGTATTAGCAGGCTTTTTGTCTCCATAGCTCATATCAAATGTCATAACCAGCTTATCATTCATAACATCTACCTTAGGCTTTTGATTAGGGTCATAAGAATAATAAGCATTTCTTGCCTTCAAATCCATAAAAGTTAAAGGTACATTGCTCCCCATTACAAGGTTAAGTTCATCCCCCTCTATTAGTGAACGACCTTCCTTTATGTTAAATTCAAATTCCTCCATAGTTTCAGGAATTATACCCATTATTTGAACATATGCCCCATATCTTCCCGATACCATTTTCATACTTGTTTCAAGTATGGGAGTTACTGCAGATACTCCTGGTATTTTCGACATACTATCAATAGCCTTATCATCAAGAGTTCCTGATTGAGAGCTTGAGTAGCCTCCTCCCATTCCTCCACCGTAGGATTGGGACACATTTATGACATTTAGGCTACCCATTTTTTCTATTTCATTTTGAAAGCTTTCATTCATACCATACCCTAGGGATACCATTATAACTATGGATGCAGTTCCAATTATTACTCCAAGTACTGTTAGAAATGTCCTAACTTTTCTTCTGAAAAGATTCTTAATCCCCATTCTAATGAGATCTAAACTACTCATCCAGCGTCATATCCTCCCTTTTCTTAATTATTCTTTTTCTAATAACTATTCCAGCAACTATGGCTGCGCCAATAATCCCAAGCCCGATCCATAAAAACTTATTTTTAAGAAGACCCTTTATTCCTCCCGACTTTGGAATTTCAGGGTTCATTCCTGGATCCATTCCCGGATTCTCCTGTACTGGCATTTCCATAACATTCATTGTAAAATCCTTTCTTATCTCGCTCTTTTGTCCTGTAGGATCATCAAAGGATATTACAATGGCACCTGTAAGTTGTCCTGGTGTACTTGGAATAATGGATGCTTCATAATGATCACTTGCACCTACGTCAAAATTACCTACGAAGTAACTGCCGTTTTGACTCTGAAACTCTCCATCAAGCTTAATCATAAAGTTTCTAAGGAGTGTCTTCCCAGTATTATAAAAATCAAATGATACTGGTATAGGCTGACCAGGATATGCTTCAGGAGGGAATGCTATCTCGCTGGTATCAACATTAGTCTGCTGTGTAACAGGCACTCCAATTAGCTCTGTTGCCTTAAATTCAGTTCCTTCCCCATCCTCATACTCAAAATTTGCACTAATTGTATATGTTTTTTGCTTTGCATCCGGGATAGTATACAATGTAAGGGATTTAGAAATCTTACCCTTTGGAGAAATACTGTCTATGAAAAATGTGTTACTACTGTTTACTGGGGTAAATATATTAGCTCCCTCAGTACTAGTTTCATTTACTGTAAGATATATTTTAATATTCTTAACTAACTTTGTTTCACTAGTATTTAAAAATGACATGTTTAATTGAAAATTCTGCCCTGCCCTAACTATGGATGGACTGCTACTATATTGGTCAAGTATTATCTTAGGCACTGTCTTTGTTCCCTGGTTATCATCTCCTTGAATAGGAATAAAAAATTGCTGTTCATCAGAGGCATCCTTTCCTAAGCTATCCTTATATTCAAGCTTTAATGATAGAGCATAGTTTCCTTTGGTCATTTTTTTAGATACTGCAAGATTAAATACCAGATTTGTCTCCTCATTCATGTTTAAGTAATTTAAGTACTGGCTACTGGATCCTCCATATAGTGTAAGACCCTCCTCCTTTAAACCAATTATGGATGCCTTTATATCCTTTAATGGAAGAGTCCCAGAGTTAATAAGCTTTATATTCAGTGATGTTGTATCTCCTGGGAGGATGATTGGATTACTGCAGTTAATATCCTTTACTAATAGCTTTGCACTACCTTCCTGTCCAGTTACCTTTATGTAAATTGTACTCTCGGAAGTAAATGTATTTCC
>JARDZI010000467.1 GCA_029240935.1 Clostridiales bacterium | reverse complement strand
TGAGGAGATAGACTTTACCGGGGGAAAAGTCTATATTGAAAAAAACTGGGGTAAAGCTTTTCCCTATTCTTATATATGGGTACAAGGAAACTCCTTTGAAAAAGAGCAGGCAGCACTTTCCTGTTCTATTGGACATATACCTTTTCCAGTTAAGAGCTTCACTGGATTTTTGATAGGTATACATGTAAAAGGGGAGTTTTATAAATTTACAACTATAAATAACAGCTCATTGTCAGTTGATTGTCAGGAAGATAGAGTAATCCTTGAGACACATAACAAAAGATACTTTCTTAGAGTTGAAGCTATATATGAGGGAAATACTTTTATAGATTTATTAGCGCCCCGTGATGACAACATGGTTCCTATAGCAAGGGAAACTCTTCAAGGAAAGATTACGGTGAGCTTATATGATAAAAAAAGAGATGAGCTGCTGTTAAGCGGAAGCTCCTCAGCTGCAGGCATTGAGTTTTCTGGTGATTACAAAAGCTTATATTTTAACAAGAAGCAGTAAATATGAAGCACATATGGACTTCATATGTGTTTTTTCTATACTGTCTATTTAACTTGAAGGAATAAATGGATCAATATAGAATATAACAAGTATTGGAAGTAATAATACTAAAATCGGACCATGAGCATTTAAATGAGGTGATTTAATGTATACAAAAAATGATATTACAGCTGGAATTATTAAACTTGGCATTAAGCCTGAGGATACACTGCTTATTCACTCGTCAATGAAAGCAATAGGAGAAGTTGAGAATGGGGCAGATTCAGTATTAGATGCATTTATTGAATATATGAAGGAGGGGCTTCTCATATTTCCAACTCATACCTGGGCAAAGATTAATGATGAGTACAATATTTTTAATCCTGATATAGAGCCCTCTTGTGTTGGATTATTAACTAATTTGTTTATGAAAAGACCAAACGTAGTGCGTTCCTGGCACCCAACTCATTCTGTTGCTGCTATAGGTAGAGAGGCAAGTGAATATACAGAAGGGGATGAAAACTATGATACTCCTTGTGCTCGAGGAGGCTCCTGGGGAAAACTATATGAAAGAGGTGCAAAGATTCTTTTTCTTGGCTGCAGCCTGAAAAGAAATACTTTTCTGCATGGTGTGGAGGAGTGGAACAATATACCTGATAGACTTACAGAAACTCATCAGCAGTTGAAGATTTTAACACCAAAAGGAAAGCTGATAGACAGACCGATGCGTAGACATTACCATCCTTCAGGAGACATATCGCAGAATTATGATAAAATGCTGGAGCCTTTTCTTTATGAGGGAATTGCAAAGAAAGGCTTTATAGGCGATGCAGAATGTGTGCTATGCGATGCTAAAGCTATGGCAGATTTGACTAGCTCCTTTTTAAGGATAAATGGTGATTTGTTTGCTGATGGCACTGCAGTCCCAAAGGAATGGTACATAAAATAAGATGGGGGAGTTATAAATTAAAAATTAACATCTAAATTCTGTATAATTAAGTTAAGTACAATTGTATTTTATTCTGCAATAAAAATTATTTATACAATGGGGGGACATGTTATGAAAAATATTAAAAGATTACCTTTTATTGCGATGATTGTAATGGCAGTAATATCTTTTTCAAATTTACTCGGGTTAAAAATTGCAGGGGCATCAGTTATTATTGGAGTTGTATTTTTCTTTATCAATAAGGCTAATGAAAAACAGCCATTTTCAGACAGTGGACTTGATATCAAAGCAATTAGAACTAATTTTAAGGATAGAGGAATTTGGCTTTGGGTTTTACTACCACTGATTATGGACGTGGTTAGTATCACAATCGGAAAATTATTTTTACCTGAATACATAGAGCATGTACTTGCAAGAACAGAGATTTTTATATCATTTGATAAAATTATATTAACGGTATTCCAACTTGCAGTTCTTGCCTTAGGAGAAGAAATCGCGTGGCGTGCTTTCTTTCAAAAGCAGTTAAACAAAGCTTTTTCTATTATACCTGTACTTCTTATTTCATCAGTATTATTTGCTTTTGGGCATTTGACGCAAGGAAATGTTACTATCGTAGCATTTGATATTTTTTTTGTATTTATAAATAGTATTCTATATGGAACTATTTTTTATAAATCAAAAAATGCGTGGGTTAGTGCAATAGCACATTTTATGGCCAACCTATTTAGTGTTATAGTGTTGGTGCTTCTATGATAGCAAATATGAGCAGATGCGATATTTTGTTTAAGAAGCAATATTCTTATATCATGTAAAAAGGAAAGCAACTGTTGCTTTCCTTTTTTTTATGAATTTGTATGTAATTCTTAATGATAAAATCATTTTTGCACCTCAAAACGGAACTCGCTGCACATACAAGGCGTGGTTTTAATTTTAAAATACCATCTAATATAAAATATATTGGGACAAGTTATTTACCTTTGCATAATATGTACTGAAAGCGGAGCCTGATTCTAAAGCAGCCCAAAAGAGGTGTATATTTTGTGTTAAAAGGTCTTAAAGCAAGATTATTGATTTTTATTTTACTATTAGCCCTAATGCCATTAGTCATCACAAATGCCTACCAATTATCAAACTACAGCGAAGATGTAAATAATAAAAT
>JARDZI010000466.1 GCA_029240935.1 Clostridiales bacterium | reverse complement strand
TCTATGCTTTCAAATGAGAACAGCTTGTATGAGGTAAAAGAAGCAGGAAATATGAAGGAAGCACTTGAAATTTTAACTAATGAGAAGCCTAATATTGCTATGGTAGATTTAAAACTCGGACTTGATAATGGTATAGAGATTGTAGCTGAGGGAAGAAAACTCAGTCAGACTACTAAATATCTAATGTTAACTTCCTTTATTTCCTATGAAGATTTTCTAAAGGCAGAGAAAGTGGGTATGGACGGTTACATTCTAAAAGAAGCTTTAGTAGAAGATATACTTTATGCTATTAATTTGGTAAGCAGGGGGAAGAAATATTATGACCCTGGAATCATAGAGTATATGGAGTCAAATAACAATAAAGGAGTCACTGATCAGTTAACAGATAGGGAAAGAGAAGTATTAGAGGAACTAGCACAGGGATTAAGCAATGATGAAATAGCCAAACAGCTTTTTATATCCACAAATACTGTTAAAAAACATGTAAGCAGTATAATGTCAAAACTTAATCTTAGCCACCGTACTCAGGTGGTAATGTTGCTTAATAATAAATTAACCATGTAAATAATTAGAAATGGTGGTGACAAGGTGAGAGTAAGAAAAAGGAGAAGAAAATTTTCAAAGATGGCAATTATATATCTAGGTATAGTTATTTCTTTAAATTTAGTTGGATTAGGCTATGGGCATTGGTCAAACACAATAAATGTGCAGAATATAATGGCCACAGGGGATGTGAAGGCAGCTTTTTCAAGAAACCTATCTTCTGTTGGATCTCAAAATACTATTTACGGAGTAAGTGATGAGCATAGTATGAATATTGTAATGAATGTGGATATGGTAAATACATGTGAGGCATACTTCGAAATTGTTAATGATGGAACACTTCCAATAGCCATAAACAATCAAACATTTAAACCAATAAGAGATGTAATAATTGCTGGATTACCAATAAATATAAAAATAGAATTTGATGTGCCTGGAGATGAATACTTTAATCGGGGATTAGCAAATGGATATATTGAACCAGGAAATAAAGGCTATGGAAAGGTGATTGTTAAGGTTCTAGAGCAATTTAATGATAGTTCACTGGTACTTATGAATGATAGTATTGTTAATAATAATTTAGTTGGCATTGGTATAGAGGGTCTAGCGGTTGATAACATGATTACCCCTGGAAATGTAATTAACAATATAATCACTGAGAGTCAAAGCATTCCTATTGACATTCCCATTGGATGTGGGACATGGGAGGAAGTTTTGACACTTAACACTACATTAAATGTAAATCGAATCTTGAATATACAATTACCAGAAATAAATAATAGAGACCAGACCTTTACCTATTTTGAAGATCAAAATCAAAATAATACTTTTATGTTTAGTGAAGATCCAGGATACACATATTTGGCTGATGGAAATGCTGGATATGGTATTGAACAAAATGGAAGCTTGAGTATATCAAGTGATGGCAATATTATGTATTCATATATAGCAGATGAAAATGAATCCAAGAGTATATTTGGAAATGGGGAAATCAATTATAATAATCCCAGCATTAGTGAAAATGGTACCAATACAAACTCTGTTTATCAGTTCAATAATGGTGGCAATTAAAAATATATTTCAAAATATAAATGAATAAATTACCAACATTATTAGAAAAAGAATATTGAAAAGATATTTATAAAAAGATCCTATTGGTTTAATACTTGATAGGATTTTTTAATGAGTAAAAGAATATCTGTAAATATTTTGTAACCCATTTTTATCATTGGTAATATATGCTAGAATATAGGAATAACTACTTATTAACTAAAATCATAATTAAATATGTGGGAAATGTGGATAAGTAAGTCCTTTGGCTGTTGATAAAGGGGGGAGAAGCTGGTGGGGTTAATCGATATTAAGAATGTTAGAAAGGTTTATAGAATGGGGGATGAAAAGGTTATAGCATTGGATAGTGTTAGTTTTTCCATAGAAAAGGGTGAGTTTTGCTGTTTACTTGGAACCTCTGGTTCAGGTAAATCCACTTTACTAAACCTAATGGCTGGCCTGGAGAAGCCTACAAAGGGAGAAATAAAAATAAAGGATAAGCATGTGGAGAAGATGAGCGAAAAGCAGCTTGCTGTTTTTAGAAGAAACAATGTAGGTTTTGTATTTCAATCATATAATTTGCTACCTATGCTAACGGCACTGGAGAATGTGAGCTTACCCCTGATATTTAAAGGAATATCTAGGAACTTTAGAGACAAAAGGGCAACAGAAATGTTAAAGGCAGTTGGATTAGAGAAAAGGCTTAAGCATAAACCCAGTCAAATGAGTGGTGGACAGCAGCAGAGAGTGAGTATTGCAAGGGCTTTTATCGGAAATCCTGAGATAGTATTTGCGGACGAGCCTACTGGCAACTTGGATACGAAAACTACTAAAGAAGTAATGGACTTAATAACAACAATGGCTAGGAAGAATAACCAGACTCTTATTATTGTAACCCATGATGTGGAGATTGCAGAATATGCGGACAAGATCATACATGTCAGGGATGGAAATATAGAAAAAATAGATATTGTAAAGCATGATAAGGGGGAATCGGGAAAATGAAAAAAATAGTGGGAA
>JARDZI010000465.1 GCA_029240935.1 Clostridiales bacterium | reverse complement strand
CAATCTGTATACTTTGTTGTCTTTACTGAATTCTATTTCATTATTTTGATATATCAAGCCCCTGGTAGTATGCTTGTCATCCTTTATCATTCCACAAACCGGGATATTTAATCCATAATTGTGAATAACTTCTTCAGCGATGTTTGTTTGTCCTTTGCCTCCATCAATTAGTATCAAGTCAGGCATTTTATTGAAGCCTTTCATATCACCTTGCCCAAGTCCGCGATTAATACGTCTTTCGAGAACTTCCTCCATACTTTTGTAATCATTAGGTCCCTTTACGGTTTTTATTCTAAATCGCCTGTAATTGCTTTTGCTTGGAATACCTCTTTCAAAAACAACCATTGATCCAACTGACTCCACTCCTTGAATATTAGAAATATCATATGCTTCAATCCTCATTGGGGTATCATCAAGTTGTAATAAATCTTTTAATTCCTCGACTGCCTGCATACTTTCATCAAGGTTTTTCTTGATTCTTTGACTGCCTTTTTCTAAAATTTCCAAAGCATTTTTCTTAATCATTTTAATAAGCATGCTCTTATCACCTTTAGAAGGCACCTTTATTGTAACCTTGTTTCCTCTTTTTTCACTTAGAAGCTTTTCAAAAATCTCCATATCCTCAATTTCGGATTCTATATATATTTCCTTGGGAATATATACAGTGCCTGTATAAAATTGAGATATAAATGAACTGATTATTTCTTCCCTTGATTCATTTTCAATGTTTGTGAGGAGATAATGCTCCCTACCTATTATTTTGCCGTTTCTAATAAAGAAAATCTGAATACATGCTTCCTCTATACCCAATGCGCTTCCAATAACATCCTGATCCATATTAGAGTTTGCAGAAACGATTTTTTGTTTTTCAGAAATCATTTCAATCGCTTTTATTTGATCTCTATATTTTGCTGCTGCTTCAAAATCCAAATTTTGAGATGCGGATTGCATATTTTCAGTCAATGTTTTAACGAGGGCATCCTCTCCGCTTGCCAGAAAGCTTATTGCCATGTCTACTTCTTTTTTGTAATCTTTAAATTCAACATTTCCCATGCATGGAGCAGTACATCTCCCTATATGATAATTCAAGCATGGTCTTTGATTTTTTTTAGTTCCATCCAGCTTTAAGGAACATTTTCTCAGCTTATATAAACTTCCAATAATATCAATTATTTCATTAACAGCATAGGCACTTGGATATGGGCCAAAATACTTTGCCCCATCTTTTTTAACTTCTCTTACCTTAAAAATTCTAGGATATTTTTCTTGAACAGAAATTTTTATATATGGGTACTGCTTGTCATCTCTTAAGATAGTATTATATTTAGGCCAATACTTTTTAATTAAATTAGCCTCAAGTATCAGTGCTTCGACTTCATTATCTACAATTATATATTCAAATTCAGCTATATTTCTAATCATTGCCTCTATTTTAGGCGAGTGATTCTTAGACTGAAAATATTGCTTTACTCTTCTTTTTAAGTTTTTTGCCTTACCTACATAGATGATTTCTCCAAATTGATTCTTCATTTGGTATACACCTGGATTATCAGGCACTTTTTTTAATTCTTCCTGTATATCAAACATAGTTGCTCCCTATAATTTATGCAATGCTAGCATATAATGCATACTATTATTATACCACGTTTACCTTAATATTAACATAATATTGAAATTAAATTTTCATTAATTATACACTAACAATGATAAAGAATTTTCTATTTAAAGACGTTAATATATAGTATAATATATATAATAAAACTTAAAGGAGGCTCATATGATTAACTGCCAGCGCATGCTGAATACTTTCTTTCAATATGTAAAAATAGACAGCGAAACTAAAAACGAGAAAGCCATAGGCGAAAGAATTATACAAGATTTAAATGAATTAGGCTACGATGCTTATACAGATGAAGCAGGAAAAAAATTAAACTCTAACGGAAACAATATTTATTGTTTTATTCCCGGAACAAATAGTAGTGAAACCATGCTTTTCAGCGCTCACATGGATACCGTAACACCCGGAATCGGAATTGAACCATACATAGACGGTGAATATATAAAAAGCAAGGGAGACACCATTCTTGGCGGAGATGATAAGGCCGGTGTTGTTGCAATATTAGAAGCTTTAAGAACAATAAAAGAAAATAATCTTCCACACAGACCTATGGAAATAGTATTTTCTATCTGCGAAGAAGGCGGTGTTAACGGAGTTAAGGAAGTTGAATTTCCAAGACTGCAAGCAAAAAATGGGATAGTACTTGACAGCGGCGGTGGTCCAAACCACATCATAACTGAAGCACCAGGACAGACAAGAATATTCGCTTCCATCATCGGTAAACCAGCACATGCAGGCGCATGCCCTGAAGCAGGTATAAGCGCTATACAAGTTGCCGCTGAAGCAGTTAATAATATGAATCTTTTAAGAATAGATTCTGAAACAACTGCAAATATAGGCACATTTAAGGCAGTAGGACCTACTAACATAGTATCTCCTTTAGCTGAAATTGTTGCAGAGGCAAGAAGCCGGTCAGTTGAAAAATTAAACAAACAAACTAATCATATGATAGATTGTTTAAAGCATGCATGCGAAAAATACGGAGCAGAGCTGCAA
>JARDZI010000464.1 GCA_029240935.1 Clostridiales bacterium | reverse complement strand
CAGGGGTGCATTGGGAGGAACCAGAGGAATGGTGGCCAATAATCCGTGCTCACTGGCCGGCTTATGATAAAGAAGTCACTCCTGCAATAGGTATGGGAGCTGTGGCTGAGATGTTTAGAAAGTGGCCAGGGGCAAAAAGATCAGATCATCCTGCAAGGTCTGTAGCCGCTGTAGGAAAGTATGCAGAATACTTGACTAAAGACCATGACCTAAGCAATATATTTGGAAAAGGCTCGCCTGTAGATAAGCTGTATGAGCTTGATGGATATATTCTTTTAATTGGTGTTGGTTATGATAAAAATACATCGCTTCACTTAGCTGAGACAAGAGCAGATTTTACAACCAAGAAATTTACGGATGAAAGCAGTGCTGTTATGGTTAATGGAAAACGAGAGTGGGTAACCTACAATACTCAAGCAGTGGATGATGTTGATTTTGTAAGATTAGGCCAGGAATATGATAAGACAGCAAATATCGAAATCCATAAGGTTGGAGATGCTGAAGTAAGATTTATGAGACAAAGGCCGTTGGTGGACTTTGCAACTGAGTGGATGGAGAAGAATAGGTAGAATTAAAATTGGGTGTCTCAAATATTTTTAGTCTAGGATAAAGATATTTGAGACACCCTCAGTTTTAATACACTCTATCACCGTTGAAAATTGAATTCTTAACAATAACGTAGTCGACAGTTCGGATAGCATCTAACTTGTTTCCGCCTGCATAGGAAATGGAAGATTGAAGGTCTTGTTGCATTTCAATAAGAGTATCTTTTATTAAACCTTTATACTCTACAAACATTTTTTTACCTTCCACGTTTTTCTTCTCTCCTTTTTGAAACTCTGAAGCTGATCCGAAGTATTCCTTATAAAGTCGTCCATCTCTTTCAACTGTTTCACC
This sequence comes from Clostridiales bacterium, assembly GCA_029240935.1. Classification (GTDB taxonomy): domain Bacteria; phylum Bacillota; class Clostridia; order Clostridiales; family Caloramatoraceae; genus JARDZI01. The sequence goes on along the minus strand of JARDZI010000464.1, from coordinate 1,718 downwards.
TGGAGATTCTTTATGACCGGCAAACAAAGAGCCAATCATAACCATGGAGGCTCCAAATCTAATTGATTTTGCTATATCTCCATGGGTACGAATGCCACCATCCGCGATAATGGGCTTGCTTGCAGCCTTTGAACACCAACGAAGTGCAGCTAGCTGCCAGCCCCCAGTTCCAAAACCAGTCTTTATTTTTGTGATACATACCTTTCCTGGTCCGATGCCTACCTTTGTTGCATCTGCACCGGCATGTTCAAGCTCTCTTACTGCTTCTGGAGTTCCTACATTTCCAGCAATAACGAAGCTTTTAGGCAAATGCTTTTTTATATGACGAATCATATTAATAACAGCATTTGAATGACCGTGAGCTATATCAATGGTGATGTATTCTGGCGAAAGACCTTCAGCTGCTAGATTTTCTATAAAGTCATATTCTTCAGTTTTAACTCCTACACTAATAGAGGCGAACAATCCTTGAGTTTGCATATCCTTAATAAAAGCTGCTCGCTTTTCAGGTTCAAAGCGGTGCATAATATAAAAGTAGCTGTTTTCTGCCAGGTAAAGAGCAATTTTTTCATCTATAATGGTCTGCATATTTGCTGGAACCACAGGAAGTTTAAAGGTTCGACCTCCAAAAGTAATGCTTGTATCACATTGTGACCTGCTGTCAACTATACACTTTGCCGGAATCAATTGTATATCTTCATAATCAAATACATTATCCATGAGCAAACCTCCGATGCGAATATTTAAATGACTGAATACGGTTATGTTCGTGTAGGATTATTTTACCTTATGTACACTAGCATGTCAAAGTTTTTAATGTTTATACTTTAAAGTGATTGGGATATATAGTTAAAGGATATAGATGCCGCGTAGTCCAAAATATAAATTAATAAAAAAATCCCTCAATTCAGCAGTTAACTGAAATTGAGGGATTTTTACTTATTTGATAGTGTTATAAATATTAAGCTACCTTATCATTTATAACAATCTTCTTTCCTTCTTTTCTCCACTTTCCAAACTCAGCTGCTGCTGTGAAAAGTACATCTGTTGATGAGTTAAGCGCTGTTTCGCAAGAGTCTTGGATAACTCCAACAATAAATCCTACTCCAACAACCTGCATTGCAACATCATTTGGTATACCAAACAAACTACATGCTAGAGGTATAAGCAGTAATGAACCGCCGGCAACTCCTGAAGCACCGCAAGCACTTACAGCAGAAAGCACGCTCAGAATAATTGCTGTTGGTATATCTACTTTAATTCCTAATGTATGAACAGCAGCAAGTGATAGAACAGATATAGTAACAGCTGCTCCTGCCATATTTATAGTAGCCCCTAATGGAATAGATACAGAATAAGTGTCTTTATCTAAACCAAGTCTCTCACATAGGCTCATGTTTACAGGAATGTTTGCAGCTGAGCTTCTAGTGAAGAAGGCTGTAATGCCGCTTTCCTTTAAACATTTGAATACAAGAGGAAATGGATTTTGACGAATGCTGAAGTATACTATGATTGGGTTTACTACTAAAGCTACAAATATCATTGTACCAACTAAAAGAAGAAGCAATTTTCCGTAGCTTAATAATGAAGAAAGTCCACTTGTAACTATACTGTCAAATACAAGTCCCATAATTCCTAGTGGTGCAAGGTTAATAACCCATATAACCATTTGAGACAATGCATCTGAGAAGTTAGATATTAACGTCTTTGTGGAATCG
>JARDZI010000089.1 GCA_029240935.1 Clostridiales bacterium | reverse complement strand
ATTAATGCTGCAATAATAAAGCCAACTAATCCTCTTCCAAATGGTGAGGCATCAATCTTAAATATTGCTCCTACAAAGTAATCCAGTACAGCAATGACAGCAGCAGCTATTATTGCTGCCCAAATACCTGAAATAAAGAAGCCTGGTACGAAATAACTAACTACTAGTAAAACAATTGCATTTACAACAATTCTTAGTAACAAAGAAAATATGCCAGGCCTTCTCGAGACATGTAAATCATCCATAATAACACCTCCATTAATATTATTTCTAAAAGTAGAATATTTATACATATATAGCTGATATTTAAGTTAAATCCACTTTATATTTTTAATACAAACTACTATAATTTAAATGAGGAGGGATATTATGCAATTTTTTGTTGTTGACGCTTTTACTGATAAACTATTTGGCGGTAATCCTGCGGGAGTGGTAATCTATGATAATATGGACGGAGATAAAATGCAAATGCTTGCTGCTGAACTCAGGTTCTCAGAAACCGCCTTCATAAAACCGAGGGATAAAAATAGATTTGATATTAGATTTTTCACTCCAAACTCTGAAGTTCCACTTTGCGGTCATGCTACCATTGCTTCCTTCGGAGCTTTGCTTAATTCAAAGTATATTAGCAGTAACAATAGCTATCATATGAATACTAAATCTGGAATGCTGCCAGTCTATGTTAATCAAGATTTTATTCTGATGGAACAGTCAGCTCCAGAGGCAGGCAAAATGATTACTGAAATTGATGGGATTGCTAATGCATTAAAAATATCCCCCAATGATATTGGTGATAAAGATTTCTTTTTAAAGCCTCAAGCCATTTCAACAGGTCTTTTTGATATTATTTTACCTGTTAAAAGTAAAGAAATACTAAATAGTATTTCTCCTAATTTTGATAAATTATCAGCCCTCTCAAAATTAAATAATGTGATTGGAGTTCATGCATTCACATTAGATGATGAAGACTGTGTTGCACGCTGCAGAAACTTCGCTCCTCTCTATGGAATTAATGAGGAAGCAGCAACAGGTACTTCTAATGGAGCCTTGACCTATTATTTATATCTAAATAATATAATTAAAGATTTTAAAAAGGATTATATATTTTTTCAAGGAGAAAAAATGAATAGGCCATCAAAAATAGTTACAAGGCTTGAGTTTGATGAGCACATAAAAATACTTGTTGGTGGTTCATATAAAATATTAATACAAGGAAAATTACTATTATAAGAATAGGAAGTCATCTCAAGATGTTAAAAAGTATTTTAAGATGACTTCCTATTTATAAACATCAACAAGTAATCCCCTAATTTCCTCAATTTTATTAACCAAGTCAATTGTTTCCTTTTGTTCTTTTATTAAATCCTTTGTTAAATCATCAAGTTTCTGATTTATTATTTCTATTCTTACATGGATTCCATAATTAAAAGGTCCTGGTTCCCTTCTAAGAACATAAATATTCTTAACAATTAGTGTCAAATATTCTTGTATCTTTAGTTTATATGCCCTTGCATCTCCAACACTTCTTGTAGAGGTTAATTTCTTTCCTAGCTTATCTATATCATCAAGCATTTCTTTTAAACGCTGCTCTGATTGTTCCTTATTGGCAAGATTTAAAGACATAGAAAAGCCTTCACTTTTTTGTATTTTATCCTTAGCTTTAGAGCTACTTGCTTGCACTTTATTACTTACACCTGAAACCTTCATTGTAAACCTCCTTAAACAATAAAATAAAGGGTGGAATTACCACCCTTCAATTATACCATAACTACAGGACATGCATTTTTAATTTCATCAGAAACTTCACTAAATTTTTCAAAATTCTTATTAAATTTTCTTGCTAACTCATTTGCATATTTATTGTATTCATATTTATTCTTCCATGTGTTTATTGGGTTTAATATCTCACTAGGTACATTCTTACAGGATTTAGGAATCATTACCTTAAAAATAGGATGTTGTTCATATTCTACATTTTTAAGCTCTCCATTGATTGCTGCAGTAACCATTGCCCTTGTATAGGTTAGCTTCATCCTATTGCCTGTACCATAAGGTCCTCCAGCCCATCCTGTATTAACAAGATAAACATCAGCATCGTATTTATCTATTCTTTCACCTAACATGTTTGCATAAAATGATGGGTTCCTTGGCATAAAAGGTTCTCCAAAGCATGCAGAAAAAGTAGCTTGGGGTTCAACTATTCCTCTTTCAGTTCCAGCTAGTTTACTAGTATAACCAGACATGAAATGATACATAGCTTGTTCTTTTGTAAGCTTTGAAATAGGCGGAAGAACACCAAATGCATCAGCTGTTAAAAATACTACTGTTTTTGGATGGCCACCCTTTCCTTCGATAACTGCTCCTGGTATAAACTCCACTGGATATGCTGCTCTTGTATTTTCTGTAAAGCTTCCATCACTATAATCTGCATCTCCCTTGTCATTTATAACAATATTCTCTATTAATGTCCCAAATCTTATTGCATCCCAAATTTGTGGTTCATTCGCCTTAGATAGATTTATACACTTTGCATAACATCCTCCTTCAAAATTGAAAACTCCCTCATCAGACCAGCCATGCTCGTCATCACCAATTAATCTCCTGTTTTGATCAGCAGAAAGTGTAGTTTTACCTGTACCGGATAGCCCAAAGAAAAGTGCTACATCTCCATCTTTGCCAATATTAGCTGAGCAATGCATTGGAAGCACTCCCTTTTTAGGAAGTATGTAATTCATTACTGAAAATATGGATTTTTTCATTTCTCCACAGTACATTGTACCGCCTATAATAACCATTTTTTTATCAAAATTAATTATCACAAATGCTTCTGAATTCGTTTTATCAATTGCAGGATTAGCATTAAATCCTGGAGCAGCTATTACTGTAAACTCAGGATTAAAGTTCTCCAATTCCTTTTCGTTAGGTCTAATAAACAATTGGTGAACAAATAAATTGCCTGCTGCTAGCTCGTTAATAAATCTTACAGGTATTGAATACCTTCTATCTGCACCAGCTAACCCATCAAAAACATATATATCCTTTCTTTCAAGATATGCCAGTAGTCTTGAGAATATAGTATCAAATGTACTCTCCTCAATTGGCACATTAATTTTACCCCAGTTTATTTCTTTATGTACACTTTCTTGATCCACTATAAATCTATCCTGTGGTGATCTACCAGTATACTTCCCTGTATTCAAGTTCAATGCTCCGTTGCTTGTAATTTTTCCTTCACCCTTTAGAATTGCATGCTCTACTAACTTGCATACAGAGAGATCCTTATAAACATTGTTAATACCCACAAAGCCAATGTTATTAAGATATGAGTTAAGATTCATTTTTGTTTCCTCCCATCCATAATATCATAAATTCATTTTACATTTATGAATGAGAAATTGCAAATATATTATTTTATAAAATATATCATTCATTTACAATATTCGACATAAACTAAAAACCTTCTACTTCATCCATCGCATCATTCGCCAATTTATCCACTCTATTATTAAGCTCATTGTCGGAATGACCCTTTACTTTTATAAATTCAACACTATGAAAAGTAGTTAATTCTATTAGTTTTTTCCATAGTTCTTTATTTTTTACAGGTTCCTTATTTGATGTTTTCCAGCCATTTCTTTTCCAGTTTTCTATCCAATTTTGTTTAAATGCATTTACTACATAAGCTGAATCACTATGAAGCTTTACACTGCAAGGCTCCTTAAGCATTAATAATGCATCAATCACGGCAGTAAGTTCCATTATATTGTTAGTTGTATTTTTAAAACCTTTTTTTATTTCCTTTGTTTTATCACCATAAATCAATATTGCACCGTAGCCTCCAATAGTCAAATCCTTACCATTCCCTCTACAACCACCATCTGCATAAATAATTACTTCTTTATTCATTTTTTTCCCCCTATTTCCTATAAAAAATTATACATTAAAATAATGTTATCATAAATTCACTATTCGGTGTAGGGGCAAACAGTGTTCTTTTATAACCTTATAATATTCTAACATTAAATTACATGGAAAAGCTTATGTAAAAAATTTTACTTAAACACAATTATTATGTAAACTAAAAGTACTATATTGGGATCACAGGGGTGATGGTATGAAAAAATACAATAAATTGTTTCTTTTAATTCCTATTGTTCTGCTAATAATTTTTGCTTTTGTATCAAATATTTATACTACATCAAATCAGGATAAAAATACAATTCAATATAACTCCTTTTTAGAAATGGTTAACAAGGGAACTGTCTCCGATGTATATTTATCTGACAATGAGTTAATAAAGATTAAACTCAATGATAACAAAGTACTTTATACATCAAATCCTCGTTCTCTGACATTTAAAGAAAATTTGCTTATGAAGGGAGTTAGTGTACATGAGGGGGGAGCTGTTAATCCTGCAGAACTTATCCCACTTTCCATTCTGTTTGTATTCATAATATCAATGGCAGTATACTATGCATCAAAGGGCTCTAAGAGTAGAGCAGGTGCTTTTAAACTATCTAGTATTGATGCTGCTCCAGAAAAGGATACCGGCATTACCTTTGAAAATATTGCAGGAAATGAGGAGGTTAAAGACAGCATTAAAGAGTTGGTAGATTTTATAAAAAATCCCGAAAAATATTTAAAATATAATGTTAGAATGCCAAGGGGAGTTATTCTTTATGGACCTCCAGGTACAGGTAAAACATTAATGGCTAAAGCTCTGGCAAACGAAGCAGGAGTTCCATTTTTTGCAGTAAATGGTTCTGATTTTGTACAGATTTATGTAGGTGTTGGAGCAGGGAGAATTAGAGATCTTTTTAAAAAAGCAAGAGAAAAGGGAAAGGCAGTTATATTCATTGACGAAATTGATGCAATTGGTAAGAAGAGAAGTGGAAGAGGAGATGGAGGTTCTGATGAAAGAGACCAGACTCTAAATGCACTTCTAGCTGAAATGTCAGGGTTCAAAGAAAATCAAGGAATTGTGGTAATGGCTGCTACAAATAGGCTAGATGTATTGGATGATGCTTTACTTCGTCCAGGCAGGTTTGACAGACATATTGAAGTTGGTCTTCCTGATATTAAAGCAAGACAACAAATATTAAATGTTCATGGACGGAAAAAGCCCTTAAGCTCTGATGTTGATTTGCAAAAGATTGCACAGATAACTGTATATTTCTCTGGAGCTAAATTGGAAAATCTAATGAATGAAGCTGCACTTCTTGCTGCAAGAGATGATTGTGAATACATTACAATGGAACATCTAGATAAGGCATATGGAATTGTTGTTGCAGGTGCAGAAAAGAAGGACAGAAGCTATGTAGGTCAACTTGATAGGTCAATTACTGCATATCATGAAGCTGGACATGCATTGATATCAAGACTTGTTTCTCCAGAAAATATAGTTAGAAAAATAACTATAATCCCAAGTACAAAAGGAGCAGGAGGTTATACTTTAAATATACCACCTGATAGAATGTACAATACAAGGAAACAACTCTTAAACAGAATAAAGGTTGGTCTTGGTGGAAGAGCTGCAGAAGAAATTATCTTTGGAAAGGAAAATATTACAACAGGTGCATATGGTGATATACAAAATGTAACAGAGACAATCATTTCAATGATTAAATATTATGGAATGTTTGAAAATTCTGGTCTTTTGAATTATGACTTACTTATAAACGAAGGTATATCAAATCCAACAGATATTATTAAACTTGCCAATGATACAGTTACTTCATTGTATGATGAGGTTAAAGTCCTGCTGTTATCATCTGCAAATAAACTAGATAAGCTTGCCAGTGCTCTGCTTGAACATGAAACTATAGATGATGAAGAGCTAGATAGGATAATAGCAGTCTAGACAGTATAACAAAAAGCAGCGGAAAAACCGCTGCTTTTTGTTATATCTCCATTATTATTGGTAATATCATTGGCTTTCTTTTTGTTTTTTCGTATAAAAATTCTCTTAAGTCATCCTTTATAGTGGATTTTATTGGAGCCCATTCTCTTACCTTGTTTCCAAGACATCTATCAAGAGAGCGCTTCACAATATTTCTAGCTTCTTCCATTAGATTTTCAGATTCCCTAACATATACAAAACCTCTTGAGATAATATCAGGTCCTGCTATTACACTTCCGGATTCCTTTTCTATTGTTATAACTACTGTTAAAATACCATCCTGTGATAAGTGTTTTCTGTCTCTTAATACAATATTTCCAACATCCCCAACTCCAAGTCCATCAACAAGCACATAACCTGAAGCTACATTACCATTAACTTTCGCAGAATCCTTTGAAACCTCTAATACATTTCCTACTTCAGTAATGAATATATCTGATTCATTCATTCCTAGCTTCTGTGCAAGAAGTGAATGCTGTTTTAAATGTCTAAACTCACCATGTACTGGCATAAAAAATTTAGGCTTAATTAAGCTATGAATAAGCTTTAATTCCTCCTGGCATGCATGCCCAGACACATGTATATCAGCAAGTGACTCATATATTACATTTGCTCCCTTTTTAAATAAATGATTAATTACTCTTGAAATTAATTTTTCGTTTCCAGGTATTGGATTTGCGGATATAATAATTAGGTCACCTCTCCTAATGTCAACCTTTTTATGCTCTGAAGCTGCCATCCTAGAAAGTGCTGACATAGGCTCTCCCTGACTTCCAGTTGTAATAATAACTATTTTGTTATCAGGATACTTATCTATATCATCAATATCAATTAATATTCCCTCTGGAATATCAAGATAACCTAGTTCGTTTGCTACTTTAGTTATGTTTTCCACGCTTCTTCCACATACTGAAACTTTCCTATTAAATTTAACTGCAGCGTTAATTACTTGCTGCACTCTATGGACATTAGAAGCAAATGTAGCAACTATTATTCTATTTTTTTCATCGGCAAATAGTTTTTCAAAGGTTTCCCCAACAGTACGCTCTGACATTGTATATCCCGGTCTTTCTACATTTGTACTGTCTGCCATTAGAAGAAGTACACCTTGACTACCAAGTTCAGCAAGTCTAGCAAAATCCATTTGTGCACCACCTATAGGTGTATAATCTACTTTAAAATCTCCTGTATGTATTATTACTCCCACTGGTGTATGAATAGCTAGTGAACAGGAATCTGCTATACTGTGAGTATTTCTAATAAACTCAACCTTCATTTCTCCAAAATCAACAATATCCTTCTGTTTTACCACCTTAAGCTGGCAATCATTTAAAATGCCATGCTCTACAAGTTTTGTTTCAACAATACCAAGTGTGAGCCTCGTTCCATATACAGGAACATTTAATTGCTTTAAAAAGTATGGTAGAGCACCTATATGATCTTCATGACCATGTGTTAATACAATACCTTTTACCTTATCCTTGTGTTTCAATAGATATGCAATATCAGGTATAACTATATCAATACCATACATTTCCTCATCAGGAAAACTCATACCACAATCAATTATTATTATTTCATTTTTATACTCTATTACAGTCATGTTTTTTCCGATTTCATCCATTCCTCCCAATGGAATAATCTTTACTTTATCCTTTTTTGTCAATTAAAATTCCCTCCTCTTAGCCAAATATATCCGAACATTACCAACAATGATATTATACTTCATGAATCAATATATTATCAATATTTATTTACATAGTCCTTGCATCTTTGATATAACTTAGCATTATTATTTTATATTTTTACCATTTTTTAAACGTTTTATAAATATAATTTATATTAATATTATTATGTAGAAAACTACAGGTTCCTAAAAGAAACGCTGTAGTTCAATTCATTAATCATTATTTACATTATTTCTGCATTTTTCACAATAACCAAAGAATTTTACAGTATGATTTTCTATTTTAAAATTATATTTTTCCTCTACTTTTTTCTCAAGACCTTCCAATAAATCGTATTCAACCTCTTCAACACTTCCACAGCTTTTGCATATAAGGTGATGATGTTGATGATCCTCATCCTTATGTACAAGTTCATATCTGTTGCAACCATCATCAAAATTCATTCTGCAGGCCACACCCATTTTTTCTAATAATTGAAGAGTTCTATATACAGTTGCTAGTCCTATTTCTGGGCAATCGCTCCTTACAAGATCATATATTTCTTCTGTAGAAAGGTGTTTACCTTCATTTTCAAGCAAAATATCTAGTACGGCTCTACGTTGTGGCGTTAGCTTATAACCCTGAACCTTTAATTGTTCCTTTAATTTATCTGTTTCTTCTCTTGAAAAATCACCCATACTACACCTCAGTTTCAAATTAAATATTACTAAATTAATACTTAATATTTAAAAATAAATTTTATACATCAATCTATTGTATTTTACATTATTTTCTATCCATTGTCAAGAGATATTCATTTGAAAATGAATATCATAAAAGGAAGTTGTCCTAAAATTACTAAAGCTCCTAGCATTTTAAGACAACCTCTATATTCTATTTTGCCTTTTTATTTTCCTGTTCTGGATTATTTAGCTTATGACACTTCAAGCAGTTACCTGAGCATTCAAAGCAATTAAACAGCCTTGTTCTGCATCTTGGACATATGGTAGAATCTTGTACATTATATCCACAGGTTGGGCACTTTATTTCCATTTCATCACCTTCTAAAATTGTTATTCTTTTTATTAAATAATTAGGAATGCTAATAATCCACCAATAAGGAAGGCTAACACAAAGCTTCCTAACCATATTGATAATGCTTCTTTTTTACTTCTTTCCTTAAACATTACCATTATTGAAGCGATACAAGGTACAAATAATGTGATAACTACTAGTGAAACCACTGTTTGTGCAGGAGATAGGATTAGGCCAGTTAATCCAGCTGCTCCAAAGTCTCTTCTAATAATACCCATTATAAATGCAGTTGCTGCTCCCTTAGGTAGTTTTAATAGATTTACAGTTACAGGAGCAACCCAGTTCTGAATAGCAATTAGCACTCCTGTTTCATTTAATATTGTAATAATAAGAGAGCCTAATGCAAATAGAGGTGCAGCTTCCTTAATAAACATCCAGGTCTTTGACCAGGTCTTCTTAATAACATTTATAATAACTGGCATCCTTATTGGTGGCAAATCTATAAATAAATCTGAGGATTTACCAGGCAATACCTTGTTTAGTACAGTTCCAGTTGTAACAAACACCAAAAGTATTGTTAGTAAATATATTGTAAGGTATTTAGCTCCTAATGGTGCAATCATTCCTGTAATTACTCCTAACTGTGCTGAACATGGAATTGTTAATCCTAAAAGGGCTGTTGCAATAACCTTTTCCCTTTTGGTTCCAAGAAGCCTTGTTGTTATTGTAGCCATTGTAACACATCCAAAACCAAGTATTAATGGAATTATAGCCCTACCATTCAACCCAAAGAAGGATAAAACCCTATCTGTTAATGCTGCTACTCTTGGAAGATATCCTGAATCCTCCATTAAAGACATGAAAAAATAAAATGAAATTACTAATGGCATTAAAAGTCCAATTACATAAGTTGGAGTTAGTGTAAATAGTCCATATTCTCCAGCAAAAACTCGATACAATAAAGTACTATTATTAAATACTTTAGATACAATTCCTCTTATAAAGGGTTCAAACTTACCAGACATAACTATACCTTCTGTAAACCCGACTACATTTCCAGCTACAAATATTCCAATGACTTCAAACATAACAAAGAGTACTAATAAAAGTATTGGTATTCCAGTCCATGGATTCAGCATATAATAACCTAGCTTTTGTCTAAAGGAATTGCTATTGCCTTCCTTTATAAGCACCTTAGAAATAATTTCATCTACACTTTTTCTTCTTATTTTATATATTTCTTCCCTTTTTCCATTCCCTTTAATATTTAGTTTTTCCTGAATTTCTTCATCCTCTTCTGCGATCATAAGAGCTTCACTTTGGAAATTCACATCTTTTATATATTCCTTTAATATTTCATATATATCAGGATTAACGTTTCCAACCCTAGCTTTATAAATATTTTTCTTAACCAAATCTAGTCCCTTGTTTTTAACAGCTACTGTTGGAATTATTGGCACACCTAGAAGTTTACTCAATTTATCCAAATCAAGCTTAATTCCATTTCTATCAATATCATCCATCATATTAAGTGCAACAATAACTGGTTTACCCATATCAATTATTTGCATTGTTAAAAATAAATCTCTTTCCAAATGAAGTGCGTCAACCACATTTAGTATAATATCTCCATATAATATAACATCCCTTGCTACTCTTTCCTCATCATTAAAGGATGATACTCCATACACACCTGGTGTATCAATAACAACATCATTATTGTACAAACCATGGGATAAATCCACAGTCGTTCCAGGGAAATTGGATACATCAACATAAAGTCCAGTAAGATAATTAAAAAAGACTGATTTTCCAACATTGGGGTTACCCGCTAATACAATTGTTTTTGAACCTGCTGGAACTTCAATTTTTAAAGCTTCACAACAATTCATATAATCCTCCTCCTCTTAGGACAGCTATCCTATGCGCCAAGTTCTATTGAAATACTCCTTGCAAGATTTCTACCTATTGCTATTTCTTGCATTCTGTTGCTAACAATAACTGGTCCAAAAGGAATTTTTCCTGAACAATTTATAGTAGCTCCCTCATATATCCCAAGTCTAATTGCTTGAATCTTTATTCCTTCATCAGGTATCTTTCTAATAACAATTTTCTGTCCCCTTTTAGCTTGATCTAGTGTCATAATACTACTCCTTCCATATAATGAAAATCATTCTCAACTATATTTTAAAAAAAATAATGCATCCATCTAATTAAATAGTACCGCAAATGATAATCATTGTCAATATTGTTCAATATTTAATTTTTATCTCATCCTTAATCGATATTTCATCTAATCCAATTTTACAATTATATGCCTTAACAATCATACCATTTTCAAATGCTGACCTAAGCTTTTCACCAAATGCCCTATCTATTTTGTAATTTGGGGTAAATTCCTCTACATAATCCATAAATGCAATAACAACAATTGCTGCATGGTATCCCTCATTCATTGCATCCATAAGTTCATCTATATGCTTTCGTCCCCTCTCTGTTGGAGCATCTGGAAACATTAAAATTCCATTCTCCTCATATGTTCCACATTTAATTTCTATAAATGTTTTTTTATCTCCATCTATAAAAAAATCTATACGACTTTTATGGTAGGTTACTTCTCTTTTCACAGTTCCCTCCAACCAATTTATTGCACCAGATTTTATTCCATCTTCAAATACATCATTAGCCAAAACTGAATTAACACATATTAAATGCCCGTACTTTTTTACAAAAAACAATGTATATCTAGTTTTCCTATTAGGGTTATTTGATTTCAGTAATATAACTTCAGTTCCTTCATGAAGTAGTTCATGCATTCTTCCAGTATTAGGCACATGCACAAGTTCTACTCCACTATCTATTCTTACAAGTGCTTCAAATCTATTTGGACGGCTTAAAAATACGCCATCTTTCCATTCACCTTTTAACAGCATAATTCCTCCTCATATAAAAAAAAGGT
>JARDZI010000463.1 GCA_029240935.1 Clostridiales bacterium | reverse complement strand
ATGAGCTTTGAGTAAAGGCATTAAATCGTTACCCTGCTTGTCTCTTATATCAGTCCACCAGCCAAAATGATTTAGCCCATAATATTTTACTGCCATTTCCTTTCTGCTTTTAAGACCTAAGATTTCCGCCATCCTCTCCTCTATGGCTACGGGCATATCACAAATGTTTAGTATTTTGGAATTAGGACGAAGTCTTCTGGTAGCTTCAGCTACAATTGCAGCTGGATTTGAGTAATTTAACATCCACGCACTAGGTGAATACTCTTCCATATAATCTATAAGCTCAAGTATTCCGCCAATAGAGCGTATGCCGTATGCTATACCCCCTGGTCCACAGGTTTCCTGGCCCACAATACCATATTTCATTGGTATTTTTTCGTCTTTTTCCCTCATATCATATTTTCCTACTCTTATATGAGCCATCACGAAGTCTATATCAGTAAACGCTTCCTTGGGATTCACTGAATATGAGAACTTTATTTCTGGTGCTTTTTCCTTTAATAATATTTCGCAGGCTTGAGCGATGATTTCTTGTCTCTTTTCATCATTATCATAAAATTTTAGCTGTCTTATAGGAAACTTGTCCAAATTATCTAAGAGCATCATTACAATTCCCGGTGTAAAGGTACTTCCACCACCGGCAATTAACACTGAGAACTTTTCCATATTTCTACCTTCCTATTGTTTGATTAATATTGAAATTATAATAGCTTGAGATCTCTTGCAAGCTCATTATATAATTACCTAAGTATTACAGCAATAGTATTAAGATGGATTGTTCCTGTTCTCTTATTAAGGTATTTTGTCACATTTTAAGTGATTTATCACAAAAAAAGATAACTGCAAAGAGTTACCTTTCAATTTCACTATATTTTTGTCTTTTAAAAAGCTGATACTTAAGAAATAGCAGCTCTATTACCATGTAATAGCTGGTTATTGATTCATACATCTGATGATTATAGTTAGAGAATAGCTGGAACTGCAGGGTGGAAATATAAATATTTTCATCACTAAGTGCTGCTAAGGTATTATCCTTAAGCTTTGTTATTGATATTATGGACACCTCTCTCAACCTTAATGCTTTTGCAAACTCTATTACCTCAGGTGTTTCACCATTAAGGGATACAATTATAACTATATCATCTTTAGTAACATATTCTAGAACATATGCAAATTCTCCGGTTCCACCTATATCAATAATAAAATCACCGCCTGCTAGAAATAACCTCTTCATTTCTTTAATAACATTATTCTGCACCGTTCCTGTACCATAAGCAAAAATATTGCTTGCATTATATATAAGCTCGTTAATTTTATTAAAATCTTTCCTAGATACTTCATTTATTATGCGGCTGTATAGCTTGCAAATGGTGTCTACCTCATTTATTACTTCAATACCAATTTGATTTCTCTCCATTTTTAGCATGGACTTTAGCTCACTATATCCACTTAGGGATAGCTTTTGAGCAAATCTCAGTATTGTTGTCCTAGAAACATTGCATTCTTTCGCCAACTCATATATAGAATAAGTACAACATTCTTTTTTATGATTAAATATATATTTCCAAATTACCATATCTGTACTGTTCAAGTTATTGCTATATTTATTAACAAGCTCTTCCAATGTCATAATTTACACCCCTACTCTCAATAATTAACAATTTCTATAAATTAGTTATAGCATCACTGTTTAACATCTAGCTCTCTCCCTGACTTCTGATATTTTTAGTGATTGGCATTTGGTTAGTTAGATATAATTTTATTGTCTATAATATTATAACTAAAATTATAGATTAACTCTACTTTAATTATTTTCTCCATCTGGTGAAGCTATTTCTGGAGTTGATTTCATCATGGTATGTACCTCCTTATCGCAGTTATCAGACCAACCTTACTTTGCAGCAGTTTGGTATAGGGTCAATGAGCTAACTCTTTACCCTAACTTTTGGTGTCCAAGTGTCCTTAAGATCCTTTTCCTATAGCCCTGCAGCGTTTATGGAGTATAGGCTGTGCTTTTAAGCTTCTCTAAAAGCTCTGACCAGTTCGTCATTTGCATGTCCAATCAATATATATGCATTTGAAAAAACTTTTTCGAAAATATTTGAATATTTTTATATAAAAATTTTTATCTATAGAAATATGGAAATATAAAAATTTTTAAATATACAAATATTTACCGAAAACAAGCTCTTTAACTGCATATTTATATATAGAAATAAAATAAAGAGGTGAACACACATGGCAAGAAAAACCAAAGTTGAAAGTCTGGACAAGGATGAAGAAGATGACAATGGCTTTATTGATGGCGATGTATCAATTGGCAAGGTCCTCTCTTCCTTTAACTTTGCTGAAGCGCCTGCCGCACCAGCCGCCCCTGCCAAAGGTTTTAAATTTTATACAGCAACTAAATCAGATAATACATTAACGGACAACAGAAAAATAAAAAGAGAGGCTAACATTGCAACTCCAAGAGTAGAAGGCGAGACTTACACAGTAGGCCGCTATTATAAGCTTCGCTACTCCACAGCAAAAATGCTCAATGAAATCAAAGCCTCCCATCCTGACGTGAATGTTTATATGAATACTCTTGTGGATGAAGCAATAAGGTATTATTATTCTTTTGGTTTT
>JARDZI010000462.1 GCA_029240935.1 Clostridiales bacterium | reverse complement strand
AATAGCGAGGATATTCTTAAATATCATTTTCATGATTTTCCTGAAATAAAGGTAGTATTAACCGGATATTTCACATACATAATTGATGACGTTTCCTATGAAGTAAATAAAGGGAATATAATTATTGTGAATCCAGGTGTAAAGCATCAAAAAATTATAGCTGAAGGAGTACAGGTTGAGGAATTCAACTATGCTTTGAGTAATATCCGTCTTAAGGATTTACCAGAGAATTTTTTGATAGAGCCCTCTATTTCACCGGTTTTTAATATGCCACTGTATCAGCCTGAAATCTTGAAATGTATAAATGAAATAATTTCTGAGCAAGAGAAGAATGAACCCTACAGCGACTTATTTATAAAGTGTAATATAATGAAATTAACTGCATTACTATATCGTGGAATGGCTGTAAATAAGGATAGGCATGAGAGGATGCGTTTAAATCTTGCGAGCTCCGAAAAAACAAATATAGTAAATACAATTTTACAATACTTAAATGAAAACTATATGAAGCAGATTTCATTGGACAGAATCGCTAGCAATATGTATCTTAGTCCCGTATATATATCTAAAATATTTAAGGAAGAAACCGGCGAATCACCTATAAACCACTTGATACGAATCCGCTTGACAAAAGCAAATGAATTATTAAATTCAGGTGATATTCCTATAAAGACAATAGCCAGTAATGTAGGCTATGACGACGCTTATTATTTTAGTAAGCTGTATAAAAAATATTATGGTATTCCACCATCACTTGAAAAAAGTAATAATTAAAAAACAAAGCAGATATTCCAACATTTAATAGGTTGATTATCTGCTTTGTTTTTGTCAAATCTTATCCTAAGGCAACATCTAAAATCATCATAAATGTAAATCCTATGATACATCCCATCGTTGCCATATGTGTACTTTTATGATTTCCGTTCTGAGCTTCTGGAATAAGTTCCTCAACAACTACAAAAATCATTGCACCCGCCGCAAACGCCAGCGCATAAGGTAATATCGGCTGAACAAACATAACCAGCGATGCTCCAATCACACCTGCAATTGGCTCAACTATACCGGATGCCTGTCCATATAAAAAACTCTTGGTCCTGGACAATCCCTCTCTTCTCAAAGGAATAGATACTGCTGCTCCTTCAGGAAAGTTTTGAATTCCAATTCCCACTGCAACAGCTATTGCTGATAGAATGGTAATATTGTTCATCCCATTTGCAGCAGCACCAAATGCCACTCCTACAGCTAATCCTTCAGGTATATTATGTAGTGTGATTGAAAAAACCAACAAAATACTACGTTTGAGATTTGTAGAAAATCCCTCGCTCTCACCATCTTTTGCATTAATATGCATATGAGGTATTATTTTATCTGCTAACCATAAAAATGCTGCACCACCTAAAAATCCTATCGCTGCCACAAGCCATGCAGGAATTGATGATGCTTCAGCCATCTCTATGGCAGGTGCCAAGAGAGACCAAAAACTTGCCGCAATCATAACACCGGCTGCAAAGCCCAGCATTGTATTAAGAACACGTTGATTGATTTCTTTGAAAAAGAACACCATTGCAGCGCCAAGTGCTGTCAGTGCCCAAGTGGTTAATGTTGCTAAAAGTGCCAATACTACAGGGTTTTGATTTAAAATCCATTCCATATGTTTACCACCTGTTTTTACAATTTTAATTCTTTATACCCTATTTTATCACAAATAAACAACGCAATGTAAAATTCAGGCCATATATTTATGCATTATTAACTTTTTTATTCTAATTTCTGGTAGTACCTTACTATTTCCAAGGTTATTCCTAACTCAATAAGGGCAAGGCCTTACTCCAATAATTGTAACCCCAGAATTTATATGTGTAATCTCATTTCCAGAATCTGTGGGGTTGTTCCCCAAAATAATCAATGTTAACATAATGCCTGTACCCCGGTAGCTGATAATTATTACGCTGAATATTCACTTGGCAATAGCATCATCGCAAAATGCTAGTAACTAGAAGAAAGAACGTAAGAATTAATCTAAACTAATTGGAGGTAAATATGAAAAAGAAATCATCTATTATAGTATCATGTGCTGCAGCTTGCGCAATCTTTGTATCGGCATTCGCTTTTAGTGGCTTTGCTGTAGAAGATACAAAAGCTGTACAACAACAAGCTGCAAATGTTGCACAACCAACTGTAACAACATTACAAACAGCAGCAAAGGAAACACCTGTAAAAGAGACAGCAAAAAATGCTACCCAAAATTTAAAAGCTACACCTGTTAGTACAAAAAGTTCAGACTGTCCGTTAACTGAACAGTCTCAGAACAAAAATAAAGCAGATATAAAAAAACAAGTACAATCTGCTTTAGGTAATAAGAATATTAATTCAGATATAACTAATAAGTTACAAACTATTTTAAACAACATTAATTGCGATGAAACTACTGCCAAGAATACAAACAATTCAGCGATAAGAGCCAAATTAGATTCAATATTGAAATCTATAGGCGCAACAGCTCCATGTACAAAAGAACCAACAACTACACCGAGTACAAGTACAAAAGCCCCTGCTACAGCTACAACCAGTAAGCCAAGTACAAGTACAGCGACAACCGGAGATTACAGTGCTTTCCAAAAGAAAGTAGT
>JARDZI010000461.1 GCA_029240935.1 Clostridiales bacterium | reverse complement strand
ATACACTCTCTTTCTTATTAAAATAATTACTTTCTCTAGACTTACCCTCAAATAAAAAAAGACAAAGAGCGCTGCATCTCCTGCTTAACGTCTTTGTCACCCTTAACTTAATACCTTTAGATGAGTTGATTTTATCATATTCATTTATCTGTGTCAATTAATTTTTCCATATACATATAGACCAATATTATATTTTACTGATTTTTATTTCTAATTAAGTTACATAATTCAAATTGGTATATATGTATATGTTTTTATAATTTTTATAGTTTTTCTATTGACATATACTCTATATATAGAGTACTATATAAATATACTAATATACAATAGGAGTTGATTATATCTTATCAAAAGTTGGAACACTTATCCTTGGCATTATCGATGAAAAACCTTTAAATCCCTATGAAATCACTAAGTTATTAGACTATGTGCATATTAAAAAATGGTTCCCTATAGCCGCCTCTTCTATATACGCTGCTATAAAGACTCTTGACCAACGCGGATATATTCAGGGCACCCCCCTTAAAGAAGGCAATATGCCTGAAAAAACAATTTACTCTGCTACTGAAAAAGGGAAAAGTGAATTACATCTTACACTTACAAGTTATTTAGCAAGTACTGACCTTGACTCCGTCCAATTTAACATTGCCCTCCTGCTCGTTTGCCATATTCCAAAATCCGAGGTTCTGCAAATTCTAAATATGAGATTTTCAAAATTAGATCGTTTGTGTTCAGGTATTACCCATCAAATCACACACCTTGAAGCTAATCATTTGCCTGCTCTGGGCCTAATGACTATCAAACATAATCTTTATCTATTAGAGGCCGAAATAACCCTTACAAAAGAACTATTGTCTGAAATAGAAGCATCTACTACATGGAATAACTTCCTTGCAATAGATGCACATGTCTAAATATGCAAATATTGGATGAAATCAAATTATAAGAGAGGGGACTACAAATATGGTTATAAAAAGAATTCCAGAAACGGATCATGGTATTATAGGTGAACTATCTACAGAAATGTTTAATGAGTTTGCAAAATTCATGAGGGATAAAGGCTGGATTGAGACAAAGAGTATGATTGCGGCTGGTATTTGTTCTGGAAAAGCACTTGAAATTGGTCCTGGCCCTGGCATTAAAGGTCTGGAATGGCTCAAAAGTACAACTGAAACTCACCTTACTGCTCTGGAAATCAGTGATGATATGATCAAAATTGCTAAAAGAAATGCAAAGGAATATCACCTTGCCGACAGGGTTATCTATATAAAAGGCAATGCTGCTCAAAAAATACCTTTTGATGAGGGTCTATTTGATGTGGTATTCTCCAATGGTTCACTCCACGAATGGGAGTTTCCCGAAAAGGTGTTTAGTGAACTGTATCGGGTTTTAAAACCTGGCGGCAGGCTTTTTGTAAGTGACCTCCGAAGGGATATAAATCCTCTGATGAAATGGATTGTCAAATCCTCCACCCGCCCCAAGGAAATGCTGCCAGGTTTTATAACTTCTCTTAATGCCTCTTATACGGTCAATGAACTGGAGCGTATTTTGACCCATACCCCCATCGTAAATTTCAAAATACATAAAGATCCTGTTGGACTGTCTGTTATCAGTACAAAATAACAACAAAGGTTCTTTAATATCCCAAAGACTTTGCTACAATAATCACCTTAATCCTATCCTTAATAAACTGCCTTTTTACTATGACAAATGTATTGCAAATACGCTCATCACTTTTGCAGTCAACGCAATACCCTAGCTCCACACAAGGTGTATTTTTCCCTAACCTTTTGGCATCTATAGGGGCAGCATACTGTCTCACCCTCTTTTCTGCTTCCCCTATATCTTTCACAATTTTATTGATTCCCACTACCAAAATAACTTGTTTAGGCCCATATATAATAGGTGCTACACGACTCCCGTTGCCATCAATATTATACAGTTCTCCTTCTTCTGTGAGTGCATTGGTACTGCAGATAAAAGTATCTGTTAAAAAATTTTCAATATATATCTGGGTTTTCTCATTCTTCGTTATCCCTTCTTTATATTTATCTAAAAACTCAAAATCTCCTTTTCTCAAAAAATCTATCACCCCAGCTTCAAAAAGCGTCATAGAGTCCCCAATACCCACCATTGTTCCTTCTGGCACCAGTTCTCTCACCTTCTGAATCAATTCCTTCTCATCTTTAACATAATAACCTGCCATATTATTTTTATTGAGGTTTTTAATCACTCTTTGTATCTGCATATTTTGATACCATACTACACTGTCATCCATTGTTACTCCTCCTTGTATCATTTTTATCTGGTTCTATACAGTGATATAAGTAAATTATCTTATGAAGTTTTCCACAGTTTATCTCTTGTTTTTTAAATTTATTCACAGCTTATTCTATCATTTTTTATTTCTTCGATAAACTCTTTGTGGGTATGTTTCTTGAGTTTGGTTGCTAGAAAAATCATGACAGGCATATATAAAAGCGCCATCATTCCAAATGTAACAGAAAAACTCATTTTTTCCGCTATCCATCCCACTAATGGAAAGATGCCTATCATGAACAAGCTGAATAGTAAGCTGTCACAGGATAAGATAGTTGCTCTATATTCAGAAGGTATGCCTTTATTGATATA
>JARDZI010000460.1 GCA_029240935.1 Clostridiales bacterium | reverse complement strand
CATTCCAGCTTTAATCTTACTACCCATATCATTATATTTAGATGTTAAAGATTGTACAGTTTCATTTGTTATTACAGTACTGTTTACATATAACTTAGATAGTGATTTTTGTGCATCATCATTCAGTTTCATATAAGCACCTACTGCCTGTTTTGTCCCACCGCTTATCTTTGTTACTGTAGTATCAAAACTTTGTTGCATCTGTCCATTGCTGTATTTAACAGTTTTGGTTGTAGTTTCTACTTTATCTGCAAATAGGTCCACTGCCGGAGTTGCCTGCTCAGTCATAACGTGATGGATTCCAACCCCAAGTGCTACTACTGCCGCTCCGGCAAGTAGCCATGGTGCCGCCGCAATAGCTAAACTACCCAACCCAGCTAGTAAGCCTCCACTAGCAACTCCTGCTCCCTCTGCTGCAACACTTATTAAACCTAATCCAGTAGCAACATCTTTAATTGTTCCAATAGTAGAAACAACCGTTTTTAAAACACTCAAGGTTCCAAGTGCTCCTGATAATCCTATAACTACAGGAATAAGTGTACTTGCATTTTCTGTACAAAACTTTAATCCTTTTCCCAATTCTTCAATTATAGGTAAAACTTCATCCATTGCATTGCCTACTTCTTCTTTAATATCAGGCATATTTTCTATAAACCAATTTGAGAAATCTGATAGTTCAGGAAGTACTTTTTCTGATATTGGCAACAATATGCCAGTTTCTAAGTTTCTCTTTATGCCTTCAAAAGCTGAACCTAGGTCATTATATTTTACTTTATTCATTTCTCCTAAAGCATCTTTACTAGTATTAATAGAACCATTAAGATTAGTTAAAGATGATATACCACTTTTACCCAAATCTTCCCATTGAGTACCCCAAAGTTCAACACCTATTTGATTTTGTTTTAAAGGATCCTTAAGACCTAATAATTTTTCATTAACTTGTTGAAAAGCTTGTTTCGCAGTATCTCCACCTTTTGCAAATTTAGCTTCTGTCTGCTGAACATTTAAACCTAATTGTTGAAACGCATCTTGGGTAGTATTACTTCCATCTTTAGCACGTATACCAAATTCTTTAACTGCGTCACCTAACTTATCAACACTAAACGTTCCACTTTTAGCACCATTTTGAAGCATATTAAACATATCTTGTGCATTAAGACCTAACCCTTTAAATTGTGTAGAGTATTCGTTAACAGAATCTAAGAGATCCTGATTCTTATCAAGTCCACTTTGTGCTCCCTGTGCAATAAGATTATAAGCATCTTTACCACTTAATCCAAATTGTTGTACTAACATATTGGCACTTCTAAAACTTTCATTGACATCAAAATCAAAAGTATCTCTAAGAAGTAAAGCATTTTCGGTTAACCCTTTAATTTCATTAGAATTGCCATGCCAATTTTGCTGAATTACTCCTAAAGCTTGACCTATATCTGAAAAATCTTCTCCAAAATTGTCATTATAAATATCCGTCATAGTACTTTTCATATCATTTAAGCTTATAGTAGACATTCCAGTAGATGCCTGTAATTGATTCATAGCTTTCTGTGCATCCGAACCAAAAGTTAATACACTTACAGATCCTTCTTTAAATTTATCCCATATATCATGACCTATTGAAAGGCCTATACCATTTTTTACACTATCACCAATATCTGAAAAAGTTTTTTTTACACTAGAAGATAATTTATCCATAACACCTTCATTATCTTCTGCAGCTTTTTTAGTGTTTTTCAGCTCAGATTCAAATTTATTTAAATCACTTGCTGCTTTTATAACTTCTCTTTGCAATGCTCTAAATTGGTCTTCACCTATGTTACCGTCTTTAAGTTGCTTTTTTGCTTGTTCCTCAGCTTTCTCCAATGTTTCAAGCTTAGTTTTAGTATTAGTAATAGCTTCTGCAAGTAATTTTTGTTTCTGTTCTAATAAAACAGTATTTGAAGGGTCTAACTTTAATTGCCTGTTTACTTGTCTTAATTCATTTTGAAGGTCTCTACTGTTTTTAGTTACATCTTTTAATGCTTTATCTAATGGTGCTGTATTACCGCCTATTTCAACTGTTATACCTTTAATATTATTTGCCATTATTACCCTCCTTTCCTTAAAAAATAATGAAAAGTAGCCGTTAAACTAATAAGCTACTTTCCACTTAATTTTCTTCTTATACTTTTTCTATCTGGTTCAGTTTGATCTATACGCCAACAATTCTCAAGGTGTTCTCGGCCTGCCTTCGTTTGCTTATTATTATAAATTATTGCATCCCTAAGTAATAACCAGAATTCAAATACATTCAACTCTTCCAGCCTATCAAAATTATATCCTGTATATTCAGAAACTATTTTTTCTTCCACAGTATTTACTTTGTAATGTCCCTCATTATCTTCATCATCTTCAGGATAATAAGGGATCTTTAGTTTGGGGATTTTTTATTAAGTATTACCCATTGAAGAAAATTAACCACAATTGCTTTTAGTTGATCATACTCAAGTTCATCATTAATCATTTCTGATGGTACTATATAATTAGATTTATTTTTATTTAATATTATTTCTACTGCTTCTCCTAGGTCTTCCATAGAAGATTCATTTAGTGTTCCTGTAAGAACTAATATTTTCTTCATAGTTGTAAGATTAGGTGCTTCAACTTC
>JARDZI010000459.1 GCA_029240935.1 Clostridiales bacterium | reverse complement strand
CATAATTCCGTCTAAGGCAATATTTACTACACCGGACTTTTCAGAGAAAACTCCACCTAGGCTTGTAAATATAAGAGGGGTTGCAAGTCTAAGTGTTGCCGCTATCAAGCCAACAATTGTTATAACTAAAGGATTACTCATTTATAACAGCCCCCTTCTTCCTTTTTCTGCTTAAAATTTTGAAAATATACTCTGCTGCAATGAATAGAATTACTATACCTTGAATTATATAAGTTATAGTCTTTGGAATTCCATTTAACATGAGCATTCCTGAACTTAAATTTAGAGCTCCAAATAAAATAGCTGAGAAAATAATTCCAAAAGGATTGCTCTTAGCTACTAACGCAACCGCTATACCATCAAAGCCATATCCAGGGAATCCAAACAGCTGCATTGACTGATGCTGCACTCCTGCAATATGAATCGCTCCTCCAAGACCTGCTATTGCTCCTGAAATTACCATAGCAAGTATGATATTTTTCTTGATGCTTATACCTCCGTATTCAGCTGCACTGGCATTTAGTCCAACGGCACGTATTTCATAGCCGATAGTAGTTTTCCAAAATAAAATATATACCAAAAACACAAGAATGAGTCCTATTAAAATTCCTGTATTTAATCTGTAATTTACTCCTAAAAATCTTGTTAATTTAGCACTTTCTTGAATTAAGTTTGTGCTGGCACTATTAGGCTTGTGAAAAGGTCCCATAGTAAAATAATTAGACGTATACATTGCAATAAAGTTCATCATTATTGTATTAACAACTTCGTTTGTTCCTAATTTAGCCTTTAAATAACCTGGTATTCCTGCCCAAATACCACCACCTATGATTCCGCCTAAAATAATGACTACAATATGAACTGGACCTGGCAAACCAGGAATAAGACCTAGAAGCGAAGCAGAAAGCATACCTATTATGAATTGACCCTCTACTCCAATATTAAATAATCCCGTTTTAAAAGCTACTGCATGTGCTAAGCCAGTGAATATCAATGGGGTCGCGAAAACAAAGGTTTCAACTAATTGACGCTTTTGTCCAAAACTCCCCTGCCAAATGGATGTAAAAAGCAATTGAGTTGAAGATAAAAATCCCATCTTTTTAGCCCACATAACAAAGAATACTGAGATAAATAATCCTATTATTATAGAAACTAAGGATATGGAAAAGGCTTTTATTGAATTTCCAAAATTATTGCTTTTTTTAAGACTCATGCTTCTCTCCTCCATTCCCTTCTCTTAATGTTCCTCCAGCCATTAGTATGCCCAATTTTTGTTCATTTGCGTCCTTTGCATCTAAAATATCAACAATGTTTCCATCATATATTACAGCTATTTTATCTGCAAGAGAAAGAACTTCATCAAGTTCAAGTGAAACTAAAAGCACAGCTCTTCCATTATCTCTTTCCTCAACAAGTCTTCTGTGAATGTATTCTATAGCACCAACATCCAAACCTCTAGTAGGCTGGGCAGCAATAATTAGCTCAGGATTTTTTTCTATTTCCCTGGCAACAACCATCTTTTGCTGATTGCCCCCTGAAAGCGCAGAGGCTTCAACATCTTCATTAGGAGTTCTAACATCATAATTATCTATAAGCTTTCTAGCATATTCCTTTACCTTGTTATAATTCATAATAACTCCCTTAGCAAATGGAGTCTTATAATGAATACCAAGTATAGCATTTTCAGCAAGCGAGTACTTTAATACAAGTCCTCTTTTATGCCTGTCTTCAGCTATATGTCCAAGTCCTGCCTCAATTGCTTCTCTTGGAGATTTTCCGGTTATATTTTTGTTATTTAAAACTATTTTGCCTGAAACTGGCTTTCTAAGTCCAGCTATAGCTTCTACCAATTCAGATTGACCATTTCCATCTACACCTGCTATAGCAAATATTTCTCCTCTTCTCACTTGAAGGTTTACGTTTTTTACTGCAGGTAGATTTCTATTATCTAATACATTTAATGCATCAATCTGAAGAACAACTTCTCCAAGTTTTGCTTCTTGCTTATTAACAGTTAAGTTTACTTTTCTACCTACCATCATTTCAGCAAGTTCATTTATATTTGTGGCTTTAGTATCAACAACATCTATAACTTTACCCCTTCTAATGATAGTAACTCTATCACTCATACTCATAATTTCTTTAAGCTTATGAGTTATTAGTATGATAGATTTTCCTTCTTTTACTAGATTCCTTAGTATTACTCCCAATTCCACAATTTCTTGTGGAGTTAGTACAGCTGTAGGTTCATCTAATATTAGTATCTCTGCTCCCCTGTATAGAGCTTTTAAAATCTCTACCTTCTGTTGTTGACCTACAGTTATATCTTCAATTACAGCTTTAGGGTCAATGTTAAAGCCATATTTTTCTGACAACTTTTTAGTGTCCTCAATAGCTTTATTCATGTCTATATTAAAACCTTTTTTAGTTTCATTTCCAAGAATCATATTTTGTGCAACAGTAAAATTGTGAACGAGCATAAAATGCTGATGAACCATACCAATTCCTAGCGCAATAGCATCCTTCGGATTTCTTATATTTACTTTTTGACCTTTAACAAATATATCTCCCTCTTCTTGCTGGTAGAGGCCATATACTATATTCATTAATGTTGTCTTTCCTGCACCATTTTCACCTAAAAGAACATGA
>JARDZI010000458.1 GCA_029240935.1 Clostridiales bacterium | reverse complement strand
CCTTTTATTATTTTACCTGGGTTAATATCGCCAGGAACTATTACCTTGCCACTCAATGTTACAAGCCTTCTATCCTTATCTAGTGTCTGTCTTGATTTTTCTTCATAGAAAGCCTTACCTTCAAACATAATGGTTTCATCAGGTCCGCCATCTTCACCTATTTCAGTATCAAAAATCTTAAGTTCAGTATTTAATATCCATTTTGGAAACGGTAATTTACCTTTCATAGTATCACCTCACAATATCCTGCAGGTTAATCCTGTTTGCTGAAGATAATGCACTACACTATTAGGTGTCTTTATCCCATTGGTGTTGTTACCAAAGCTTACATTAACACTTCCTGCTGAATAACTATCTACTGGTAAATCTAAATAATTTCCGTACTGATAATTGAACTCGGCTTGAATGCATACAGCTTTCTTGATTTTGTCTTGTTGAAATGGTGTGAGATTATTAAATCCTGTACCTGTTATTCTGTTATAAGTTAAGGTATCTACATTGTCACCGGCAAGCTCTAGTTTATTATCAAGTTCATCATCTGGAATAAGAGTACCTTTATAGGTATTCTTATAATAATCTGAATCTACATAAGCCATAATTATTTACCCTCAGGATCAGGAGTAGAACCTTTTATCTTTTTCAGAATATCATCTTTTTTAGTTAATCCAGTAAGATCTATTCCTTTACCTTCTGCATAAGCTTTTAATTCATCTACTGTCATATCATCTACACTTTTAGATTCATCCTTAATTTCTTCAACTTCATATTTATGCTCTTTAAACCAATTAACTAGTTCTTTTCTGCCTGTTAAACCCGCACCATTACTAAAATTAACACCAGCAGATAAACCAGTGTATTGATTGTTTGGAGCTATTATCTTATACATACTATCCCTCCTACGCTACTTTTATTTTTCTCATTACCCCAGCTGCTTTTGTGGCTTTAAGTGCTACACCTGCAACCATTTCAACTTCACCCTTTTTAACTGCTCCAGCTGTAGTATAATCAGGTAACCATGTTTGTACTGGTGCTTGACCTGCCATAGAAATACCATGGAATCCATCAAGTCCAAGTCTTGCCGCATATAAGCTCGTATTCCCCTCTGAACCCGCAACGGATGATATAGGAACTATTGGATCATTAGTACCTGACTTGGCTCCGAGGTCAATCCACGGAATATTACCATAGCTTTCTACTTGGGTACCAAAGTCATTTTTAGTAATCTGATACATACCTGCTCTTCTTGCACACGCTCTAAGTTTAGCTATAAGCTTAGTATTCCCAGCTATAAAACTTGGGGAACCATCAAGTCCCATCAAGAATTCATCTAATTGGTCTAAGAATAGTTTCCAGTTAGTATCTACAGACGCAGAACTTGAAAGGTCTATCGCTGTACCTGGATCATACTCAGTTGAACTCCCTGCAAGAGCCTTTTCTAATCCATCAAAAGCTTTTGCGTCTACTGCACTATCACCATTAATTACAGTGTCATTGAACAGTGCTTGTGCGGCTTTAATCTTTTGTGCCATCTGTAAAGTAACCTCGTTGGTTATTCCACCCATACCAGCTATAATTCTATCTACTTCAAAGCTTCCACCAAATATCTTTAAATCTGCAAAATATCTCTGTTTAGTAACAGTTTGTGGGCTGTATTCCTCATTAACTTCTCTGAATCCCGCTGTAGGTTGAGTAAGTAATCTTGTATACGCATAAGTTAGAGTTGCACCTCCACCAGTAGGAGAAACTACATCATCAAAGGTTAAACTATCTAGTAAGAAATTATTTTTTCTAAACTCATCAATAACCCCTGTTTGTAAATCATCTTGTACGTTTTTACTTGCTTCTGCTAATGTTATAGGCATTATTCATCATCCTTTCTATTTTTGTGAATTTGCTGTATTTTGGAAATGTGATGCTACAGCTTCAAATAAATTTGTTGGCTTTGATTGCTGCTGATTACTTTTGCCATCCCCACCAACATGGAAGCCTGGTTTAGGATCAGTATTTGTTTTTGTTGTATCTTCCTGCTTAAATAAGAAAGCTTTAGATTCATTAAGGCTCTTCAACTGATCATCAAGCCCTATAGGTTTTCCAGTATCATCAAAACTTACTTTACCTTTATCTATTAAACTTGCCACTAAATCATCATCTTGTGTTTTGCCTTTTATAGCTAATTTAATTGCATTTTCAACTTTCATATTGTTAATTTGTTCTTGCTGTTGTTTCAATTTTTCTGCATTCTCTACCTGAATATCAGCTATCTGCTTTTTAACTTCTTCATCAACTGATTTTTTTAAAGTTTCAAGCTGTGCTGCATTTTCTTTTACGGTGGTTTTGAGATTCTTATTTTCATCTGAAACAGTATCAAATTTTTGTTTTTCAACATAAGACTTCAACTCCTCCTGTGAAGCTTCTGCCGCCTTTTTAGCCTGTTCCTCTGTAAATCCTAGTGCTATAAATTGCTCTTTATTCATTATTCAACTACCTCCCAATCTTCTGCTAGAATAGCCAAATATGCATTATATCTAGTAGTAGATCCAAAACTTTTTTTAGCTACATCAGTTAATGAATCATACTCATTAGAAGGAACATAATAAACAAACTGGCCTTTACCATTCCAACCTTTACGTGTAACTTTTTTGTTACTTTTTAAATTCTCTAAAGCCTTACCAAAATCCACTTATAAATCATTCCTTTCTTTTATTTTTAAACAGTTTATCGTCTTATTTAGGACAAAATAAAAAAGTCTTATTACTAAGACTCTACACTTTCATAAGTTTTTTCAAATATATCCGGCTTACATGGGTAAATTTCTCCATTAACACCTTTTATAATATAATCGCCTACACTTGCTTCCATTGTCCCTTCTAAGGTATCAATATTGAATCCACCAGATACTAATTCTCTTATTTTGTATGTCTCTAATGCATTTTCAAACCATTCTGGCATTTTACCATGATACAGACGATATGCTTCTATTACAACTGGTTTCTTTCTATATTTAGCCATTTGTTTCACTCCTCATTTTCTGTATTTAAATTATACTTAATATTTAACTTTTTTATGAATTGCTCTTTTTCCTTTAAAATATCTTCATGCTCTTTATTTAATTTTTTTATTTCTTTTGTTACTTCATTGTTTTTATAATTCACATACACATCATAAATAGATGATCCAATTACAAA
>JARDZI010000457.1 GCA_029240935.1 Clostridiales bacterium | reverse complement strand
ATAGGTACTCTTTTCTTAATACCAACTATACTAAATGCTCCTTTTTCTACTATTCTATAATTCATTTCATTTCCCCCTTTAATTGATAATTGGAAGGTCATTCTTGGATATGCTTTCAAGGAGTTTCCATTAAATTTTGCTTCAGAAGGTGTTATACCATGCAAGTTTTGAAAAGCTCTAGTAAATGAATCTGGCGAACTGTATCCATATTTAACGGCTATATCAATTATCCTAACACTACTATTATTAAGTTCAAAAGCTGCAATAGTAAGGCGCCTTCTGCGAATGTACTCTGATAGAGAAATACCTGCAAGGAAAGAAAACATTCTTTGAAAATGATACTCTGAGCAAAAAGCCAATCTAGCTACTTCTTTAAAATCAATTGTATTAGTAAGGTTTTCTTCAATATAATTTAGTGCGTCATTCATTCCTTTAAGTGAATCCATTTTGTGACCTCTCCTCTCATGAATAGAATACCAGAAATAATATATGTTTATCCGACTTATCCTGCACAATTATGAAGGGCTACTCCCCTCGCACATTAGTTTTTAAAAAAACATGAATTGTACTTTTCCTTTTTTATATTGACGTAATTATACTACGATGATAGCATGAATATAATAGGATTTGTCTACATAATTTGAGGAGGGAATTCGCTTAAATGGATAAAAAGCCCCTAAAACAAAAGAGTATTTATAGATCGTGGATATTTTCATACTTGTTAGTATTGGTGGTTCCAATAGTTATAGGATTTTTAATATACATTCAAGCTACAAACATAATTAGCAGTCAAATAAATAAAACCAATGAAGCTATGCTGACACAGGTCCAACTAACTGTTGATGCACATGTAAAAGATTTAGACAGAATTGTAAAGGAAATTTCTTTTAAAGACGACTTTATGAACATTATAATGGCTAATGAAGGTCTTGCAGCTTCACCTAAATATATTACTGTTGAATTTCAGCAAAGATTAAATCAATACCTTCAATTTAACAATTTTATTGATTATCTTTATGTTTATCTTTACGATGGGAATCGTATAATCAGCTCTTCTACAGCAACGGATGCGGATATTTTTTACTCATCTCGATATAATACACCGGATATGCCCTATGATACTTGGCTTAATTTAATGCGACAAATGTATGCAAACAATGTAATTAAAATGAGCTCCTCCAATCCTCAGAAGACTGAATTAGCTTATATGCAAACTGCACCTAAGTTTAATCTTACTGACAATAACTCAAACATTGTATTGGTAATCAATGAGCAGAGGATTAAGGAAGCTTTGTCAAGAATACATCTGGTAAATGATGGCACAATAATTATACTGGATAAAGACAATAATGTAATAACCTCAACGCAAACTAACAATTGGGATAAAGCACTTAACTATGCTGATCTCTCTGATGCTGGGAAGAGTAAAGGACTTACATTAGATAACGAAAATGTTGTGATTACATCTATTGCTTCAAATCAGGTACCTTGGAAATATATATCTGTCACCCCTGAGAAAGTGTATATGGAAAAGACTGAATATATTAGAAAGATAACGCTTTTTGGATTGTTCTTTTGCATATTCCTTGGCGGATTGCTAAGTTATTTCTTTTCCAAAAAAAATTATTTTCCATTGGCAGAACTATTTGAAAACGTTATTACAAAGGCTTCAAAGTTTGCAAGCAAGAATGGAAATGAGTACGAAATTATCAAGTCTGCCTTTGAAGATATTATTGAAACAAAAAACCAAATTGATAAAAAGTTATCCGCTCAGAAAGGTGTCATTCGATCAAATTATTTAGCTAAGCTTCTAAAGGGAAGATTTGATAGTATACCTTCCATGGCAGAGGTTTTATCTACCTTTGATGTGACCTTCGATTCGGATAAGTTCGCAGTAATATTGTTTGATATAGAAGATATTGAGGGTATTTACAAGGAGAAGGATTTGTTGTCCTTTAATAAGGATTTTCAATTAACACAGTTTATTATTATTAATATTTCAGAAGAAATGTATAGCGAGATAGGAAAAGCCTATGGTGTTGAAATTGATGCTAGAGTTGCGCTTTTGATAAACATAAAAAATACTCAGGGCTCTTTAAAAGATAAAATCAGTGATGTTTCAAAGAATATTCAGGATTTTATTAAGGAGAATTTTAAGATCCACGTAACAATTTCAATTAGTTCCAGTCATGAAACTATGATTGGTATCCCAAAGGCATATGAAGAGGCCTTGAATGCTATGGAATATAAAATGCTTTCAGGCATTGAGAAAATTTTATGCTTCGATAACTTACATGAACCAGTGAACTTTAAATACTATTATCCCTTAGAAATTGAGCAAAAGCTTATCAACTGTATTAAAACCGGAGAATATGACAATATTAAGGAAATCCTTGATAAGGTCTATAAAAAGAATTTTGACCAAGAATGGATGTCTAAACAGATGGCAAAATGCTTGATGTTTAATCTTATAAGTACATTAAATAAAGCCGTAAGTGAAATAACCTCGTTGAAGGATGATAATTTTTTTGAGACCTCAAACTCCATGGAGCTTTTAATGCGGTGCGATACAATTGATGGGATGAAAGCTCAAATCGAAAAAATAATGCAAAATGTATGTGAATATATAAATATAAAAACCTCTTCTGAAGGAAC
>JARDZI010000456.1 GCA_029240935.1 Clostridiales bacterium | reverse complement strand
TAGAATATTATCTCTAAATATATTCTCAATATCCCTATCATACATTCCTAACTCAACACAATCTTTCATCTGTTCTTCAAAATATTGTCTTACAAATCCTCTTGGAAACCATGAAGAATCGGTACCAAATATTATCCGCTTTGAGCCAATTGTCTCATAGTATTTCCTAAATAAATCTTTTACAGTAAGAGGATAGGGCATCCATCTTACCCACTGATTACTTCCTGATGTATCTACATATACATTAGGACATACTCATGCAAGCTGAAGCAAGTCTTGAGGCTGCCCACATCCAAAATGAGGTATAATAAAGGATATATCCGGATAAGCTCTTGCTACATCATGAAGAATCATAGGACTAATATTGTGATGTTTAGCTATACCACCTGCTCCTCCCAAAATTCCGAAATGAATCAATACTGGTAATTGATGTTTTTCTGCAACCTCCCATAATGGATTGAGTACTTCATCATCAATTTTTCCTTGTAATGCTGGAGCTAATATTTTATACCCTTTCAATCCAAGGTTAGTCACTGCATATTCAAGCTTTTGAGCAGAATCCGTATCAAAAGGATTATGATGTGCATAGCCTATAAATCTATCAGGATATAGTTTAACAATTTCACTTAATTTTTCATTACCTCCGCCTGTAGCGAACACCATCTTATCAATATTATTTTTGTTTAATTCTTCAATCCAAAGTGAAGCTGTAATTTTAACATCCGCTAGTGCTGGCTCTGCCTTTGGAAACCCCCAAGCTTTTTGCCACTTTTCAGATTGATATTTATTTTTCAGCTGAAGTTTTTTAAGCTTTTCTTCACCATATTTAGCTATATAATCTTTACTTATACTTGTTATATCATATCCTTCAATTTCAAAATGAACATGCGAATCTACTATTTTAAAACTCATATAATTACTCCTTTATCCCTTTAGTCCTGCCATGTGTATACCATCTATAATTTGCTTTTGAAAAATAAAAAATACTATTAAGACCGGTATCGTAGCTATACTCGATCCTGCCATTATAAGATCCCATTGATTTAATGCTTCTCCTGAAAAAAGAGAAAGCCCTACAGGAAGAGTATAAAATTCTAGTTTATCAACAGCTATTACAGGCCATAAAAAAGCATTCCAATTACCGAGAAAGGTAAATATTCCAAGAGCGGCAATAGCAGGTTTCACAAGCGGAACCGCTGTTCTTGTGAATATCCCGAATTCAGATAATCCATCAATTCTTCCAGCCTCCAACAAATCATTTGGTATAGCATCAAAAAACTGTTTCATGAGAAATATACCAAAAGCAGAAGTAAGCCCTGGGAAAAGAAGTGAAAAATACGTGTTAAAAAGTTTAAGTTTATTTATCATCATATACCATGGAATAATCAACATCTCTGTAGGTATCATTAGTGTAGAAAGTATCAGTATAAACAAAAAGCTCTTTCCAGGAAATCTCAATTTAGCAAAAACATAACCAACAAGAGTATCAAAAAAAAGTACTGAGCTCGTGGTTATAGCGGCTATAATTAGACTGTTTTTAAACCATAGAATAAACTCTGTATTTTGTAAGACTTTAACATATGCTTGAATTGTTATTTTCTTTGGAATAATAGATATACTAAAAATATCAACACCACTTTTTAAAGATGTGGAAATCATCCATAAAAAAGGAAATATCATTACTATCCCACCCAAAGCTAGTAGAATATAAATAACCAAATTTCTGCTTTTATTCATATCTATCCTCCTTGATAGCTTTTAATATCTATACTACAATTGTTTTATAGCTTAATATTCAAATTTTTTTGTGAAAAGTTTAAGCTGAACTAATGTTATTATTAAGATAATAACAAATAAAATAACAGTAGCTGCGCTAGCTAGACCCATTTTATAATTTACAAAGGCTACTTCATAGATATATAGCACTAAACTTTTTGTGGAGTTAAGAGGACCTCCCCCTGCTCCTGCAATATTATATACTTGCGTAAACACTTGTAAGGTTTGGATAGTACCCATAACAGTAAGATAAACTACTGTTGGATTTAAAAGTGGTACTGTAATTTTTTTAAATTGAAGCCAGGAAGAAGCACCATCAATTTCTGCCGCTTCATAATAGGTTTTAGGAATTTGTTTTATTCCAGCTATAAATATAATTGTGCTAAAACCTATTGCTTGCCATATTACATTTCCTATAACTACATATATAGCTTGGGTAGTATCATTAAGAAATGGTTGTTGTGAAACACCAAAGAACCCAATCAAATGATTAATTATTCCTCCCTGCTTCATAAATAACCATTTCCACACCCATGATACTGCAACTGCTGATGTAACATATGGAAGAAAAAATATCATTCTAAATATCTCTGCACCCTTACTTAGTCTATTTAAAAGAAGTGCTATTATTAGACTTATACTTAATTGTAAAGGAACACCAATAAGTACATATTTTGCAGTATTTACCATAGACTTAGCAAAAATTTTATCCATCAATAATTCTTTGAAGTTGTCTATAAAAATAAATGGTCTATCTTTAGATAAGAGATCCCATGAATGCATACTTACATTAAAGGCGTAAAGAGTTGGTATAATCCTTATGCATATAAAAAATACAATTGGTATTGCTATAAATATATATGCCCATATTGCTTCTCTGTTTCTAATAGAAAGCTTCATAGTTACCTCCTT
>JARDZI010000088.1 GCA_029240935.1 Clostridiales bacterium | reverse complement strand
AACTGCTGGTTGTTAAAAACATCCCAGTAGAAATATCACAAACTGATATTGAAAATCTATTTTCTTCAATAAATAGGCAGCCTAAATAATTATTTCTTTTTTCATCAAGCATGGTTGCGTCAATTACAGTGCCAGGTGTTACAATCTTAATAATTTCTCTTTTTACAATACCCTTAGCAAGAGCTGGATCTTCAACCTGCTCACATATTGCCACCTTATATCCCTTTTCAATTAATCTTGCAATATATCCCTCTGCAGCATGATATGGAATTCCACACATGGGAGCTCTTTTTTCAAGGCCGCAGTCCCTTCCTGTTAATACAAGCTCAAGCTCTCTTGATGCAACTTCTGCATCTTCAAAGAACATTTCATAAAAATCACCTAGCCTGAAAAACAATATACAATCCTTGCATTGTTCTTTTATCTCTAGATATTGCTGCATCATTGGTGTTAAAGCCAAACTTCATTCCTCCTTTACATGGGGTCAATACTATTATATAACAATGTGAAAGTATTTTAAATAAATAAAAAGGGAGTCAATTACTCCCTTTAATCACAAATCAATTGGCCTTGTAATGTCCATGTTTGAGGTTCAGTAATTTTGACATTAACAAGTTTACCTGTTAAATTAATATCTCCTCCAGTGAAGTTTACAAGTTTACCTGTTCTCGTTCTTCCAGTTAGTCTGGATTCATCACTCTTACTATACCCTTCAACTAGAACTTCAACTGTTTTATTTTTGAATTCCCTGTTTTTTCTTTCAGAAATACTGTTTATTAATTCAACAAGCCTATTAAATCTTTCATGCTTAAGGGTTTCTGGAACCTGAGTTTCATATTTGCCCGCTGGAGTTCCCTTTCTTACAGAATATATGAATGTATATGCAGAATCATATTCTACCTTAGATACAAGGTCTAGGGTTTCACTAAAGTCCTCCTCTGTTTCCCCAGGGAAGCCTACAATAATATCTGTTGTTAATGCTACCCCATTTATCTTGGATTTGATTTTTTCAACTAAGCCTAGATAATCCTCCTTTGAGTACTTCCTATTCATTTTTTTAAGTATTTGAGTACTTCCTGATTGTACAGGCAAATGAATATGTTCACATACCTTATCACATTCCTTAACTGCAAGTATAACATCCTCTGTTAGGTCCTTTGGATGTGAGGTCATAAATCTAACCCTTTCAATACCTTCAACCTGGTTAACCAATCTTAATAGTTCTGCAAAGCTCATGTTATTCAAATCTTTTCCATAGGAGTTTACATTTTGTCCAAGCAATGTTATTTCTTTATAACCCTTACTTGATAACTCCTTAATTTCATTAATTATTGAATCTGGTTCCCTGCTTCTCTCTCTGCCTCTAGTATAAGGAACAATACAATAGGTGCAGAAATTATTACATCCATACATAATAGTCACAAAAGCTTTAATATCCCCTTCACGTTGAATTGGAAGGCCTTCAATTATATCTCCCTCTGCATCCCATATTTCAATTAGTGTGGATTTACCTTGAAGAGAATTATTAAGGAGCTCTGGAAGTCTGTGAATATTATGAGTTCCAAATATTATATCCACATGGGGATATTTCTTTTTAATAAGCTCTGGAATTCCCTTTTGCTGCATCATACACCCTGATACTGCAATAATCAGATCCGGGTTGCTTTTTTTTAAAGCCTTCAACTCCCCAAGATTACCGTATACCTTAAACTCTGCATTCTCCCTGACACAACAGGTGTTAAAAATAATAATATCCGATTCATTTCTCACATTTGATTTAGTATAACCCATATTTTCAAGCATTCCAGCTAGTTTTTCTGAATCCTCTTCATTCATCTGACAACCCCAGGTTTCTATATAATAAAGTTTTTTCTTATCAACCTTATTTTCATTTTCATGTAATTTAGTCATTTGTAAACCTCCTGTAGTTAAGCTAATAATATATTATACTATATTTTACTAAGAATATAAAGGTTATTCCTAATGGAAATAGTTAAGCTTCCAGTTAAGGATGCAGAGGATTTTGTTAAATGGCTTCTTACAGATTTCACAGTAAACAATGAAACTGTAATGCTTGCTCCTGAAGCTGGTTTTTATGCTACAGAGGGTCTAGGGGTTGATGAGGTTAGTGCATAAACTGTGATGATTTAAAGAAGGCAATGAATATTATTAAGCTTGGACTTGAAGAATATAAAAAATAAAAAAGATAAAAAAGATAAAAAAGATAAAGGATAGGCAGCTTGCCTATCCTTTAAAATTACTTAAATTTAATTTTAAATTTGTTATGCAATTCAGTAAAACCTAATTTTTTATATAGGTTAACAGCTGGAATATTATCATTATCCACATTTAAATTAAGATGCTCTATTCCAATTAAATTACAGCCATTAATTATTTGGGATAAGAAATATCCTCCAAAACCCTTGTTTCTATTCTCAGTAGTAACCCCAAAGTTTACAAGATAGTATTCATCATCAACAATTAATATTTGTCCATAACCTCCAGGCTTTCCCTCTATATCAAGTATAAAGCACATATCCTTTAGAAAAGTGGGACTACTCTCTTCATTATATACTTCTAAAATTGTTAATTGTCTTCTACCGGCAACATTTCCAAAAATATTATTTTGCAGCATAACTCTAATTGATTCCTCTTTATTAATAACCATATTTCTAACATTAATATTTTCTGCGATATTAAAGGATCTATTAATACTATTTTTGGTATTTAGATACATATGTTTATAATTTTCAGACACATCAACTGGCAGGTATTTCATATATAGCTTTGGATTCAATTTTTTATGTTTAATTGAGAGTGTATACCCTTTTAAATTTAAATTGTTAGCTAATGTATAAATAAGTCTAAATAAGGAAATACCATCACCAATTATGGGTAAATATGCTGCTGTCCTACTTTTTCTATTTAAAAGTAACAGTCCCACAACAGAATCATTTTTAATAAGGTAATAGCATTGCCCCAATATAATATACTTAAAAAAGCCTTTTTTAATATCACCACAATAGTTAAATACTTCATTGCTTTGCTTGTGAAGTATTTTATATACATGAATCCAATCAGTTACTTTAATTTGTAATACACTAACCATTGAGTACTCCTTAATAATTATGATTATATATTAATAAATAAATTATATTATAATGTAGTGGCAGGCTTCCATGCCTGCTTCTGCACATTTCATTGTCACAGGCAGGCAGGCGTGGAAGCCTGCCACTACAATTACAATTCTTTATGAAATTATAGTACAAATAGATTATATAATCTAGCTTTTTTTGAAAAATCTTTTCAAAAAACTAGTGCTTTTTTCCTTTTCATATTTTAGTTTTTCCTTTAATTCCATTACTTCATATGATTTTTGTTTTATTTCCATTTTCAATTTTAAGTTCTCGCTTAAAATTATATAAATTTCCTTACAGGTTACATTTTGATTTAATTCGTTAATATTACTATTTATTTCTTGAAATTTTTCTTCAATAAATTTTAAAACATCCTTATCTAGCTGTGGCTGCTTAGCTTTATCACTAAATCCATTTGCTGAGATATCTATAGCAGCGGCAATCTCTTTTATAGTAGTAACATTCTTTTCATTAATGATTCTTTTGATTTGTCCATTTGTATAGCCCTCATTTTGAAGTCCTTTTATAAAGAGCAGTCTATCAATATCCTTTTGTGAAAACACTCTTCTTCCATTTGTATCTCTAAGTATGTTTAGTTTAAATTCTTTTTCATAATACCTAATTACTGAAGATTTATACCCCGTCTTTTCACATATTTCCTTAAATGTATATGTTAAATTCTCCATAAAATCACCCCTGTTGTATATTTCTTTAAATAACAGTAATTTCCTTTAGGCTTGAGAATATAACAATACAAAAAATTGTGATACAAATAGACATAAAATACTTGTCCTTTACATTATTTCTTAGGAAATAACAGCAAAGGTGTACCTACCCCCATCCCCACCAGGATAAATGAATGCTAACATATCATTCTGAACCTAGTGAAGAATCCTTAAAGTTGTTTATGGAATAATACTGGATATATTCATCAACAAAGTTTTTTTGCTTATCCAAATATCTAGTTACCATATATAGCTTTGTAAGGTATTTATCCTCCTCCCACTTTTTCTTTTTAATATATCTCTTCTTTCCGAGTTTATAAAAAGCTTTGGGGAAAATAATTAAAGAAAGCAATATGGTTATTTCATCCTTGGATAATGGATTAATGATACAATAATTATCTATAATATCCCTTACACATTTAAAATCCCAAGAATATTCCTTTTTAAATAGGACTTTTTTAATAAACTTACTTAAATCTATAATATTTATATCATATTTTACATTGTCTAAGCTAGCAAAATAGTACTCCTCCTCATTTTCTACAATTATATTTTTCAGATTAAAATTATTAATGCACAGTGTATATTTAAGTTGAGAATTGTGTAAAATTCTATTATAGTTTGATTGGGTTAATAGCTTTACTGATAGTTCTAACTGCTCTTCAAAAAATTCTATTGAATCCATATATAGAATATCAAACATTGTTTTAATTTTCTTGTTTCTAATTATTTCTTTTATAATACTAAAAATTTTATTATATTTTTCTAGCTTAGCGGACCAATTATAATCCTTATAAGCTGTTTGAATATGCTTATTGTAATAACCCTGTGATCTTAAGTGAAAATTGGCAAGTAGCAGGGCTATACCTTTTATATCATTGAAATTAGAGTAACTACCCTCTCTACCCTCTATCCAATGACTTAAATAATAGAAGCTCTTATTGTATTTTAAAAATTCATTATCATCCTTAGTTTTAATTAAGCCTAGGATATTATTAAATCCACCTTTTATCAGGTAATGACACAAATTAAGAGCCATTAAAGTAGATCTGCGTCTATCCTTTATTTTTTTAAAACAATAGATGTTTTCCTTGGCATATATTATAAATTTGTCATATTGTTTCATTATTTTTTCAGGTGCAATGCTATAATGCTCGAGTAATTCTGAAAGCTTTTTATACTCTACTTTGTTTATATTAGTATTTATAGAACTTATAGGATTCATATCCATATCTAAACCTCATACAAATTATTCATTAATCCATATATTATATTCCTTGTATGACAGCTTTATAATAAGTATTGAGGTTAATATAAGGGGTTTTATCAATTTTTAAGAGTGACCTTCTATAAGGTGGAGTTCACACTATTTTTGCTTCAGGTGGGGTAGAGTCCCCAACTGAAGTCTTGATGTTCAGCTTTAGCTGAACGAGTTTACTTATGATTATATGCAAAGGCAGCTTGTACTGCACAGCCATAGGCTAAGCAATCCTCGTCAATATCGAAATAACTTCCATGTGCAGGGTGGAATATGCCCTTGTTTGTATTTCTACAGCCAAGCTTGTAATAGATGCCTGGAACCCTTTGAGTATAGTAGGAAAAGTCTTCTACACTCATATTTGGCTTCTCTATATCAATTAAATTAATATTCTCCATAGATGAAACAAGCTTACAAAATTCCATATATAATTTATCATTATTGCTAAAGGATGGATATCCTTCAATGAATTTTACATCTGCACTTCCTCTAAACATAATAGCAGTTTCATTAACTATTTGGCTTATTCTCTTTTTTGAGAACTCTCTAAGCTCATTACCCATGGTTCTGAGTATCCCTTCCATAACCACATGGCTGCATATTGCGTTTAAAACGGTCCCTCCGGCTATTTTTCCTATTGAGATGACTCCACTATCCAAAGCAGAAATTTCGCGGGAAACAACGCTCTGGAGGCTGTCAATTACCTTTGATGCAATCATTATTGCATCTATTCCGCTCTCTGGATAAGCACCATGGGACCCCTTACCATATATATTTATTTCGAATGGGTTTGAGGCTGCACATACAGTTCCTCTTTTTATCCCAATATTTCCTGTATCTATTGTTTCATCCACATGAAGCCCTGCAATTGCGCATACATTATCAAGACAGCCATATTCAATCATATCCCTTGCACCACCATCTGTCTCCTCTGCAGGTTGAAATATAAGCCTAATCCTGCCACTAAGCTGTGTCTCAATACTTTTTAATAAAATACCAACTCCAATTAGTATTGCTGTATGTGCATCATGACCACAAGCATGCATTACTCCACTCTTCTTGGATTTATAGGGTACATCCTTTAAATCAACAACGTTTAATGCATCCATGTCAGCACGTAATGCTACTATCCTTCCGTTTGGATTACCAAGCTCTGCAACTATTCCTTTGTTGTTAAAACGTTTATATTTTATGTTATATTTATTTAAATAATTTTCAACTAGATTGACCGTATTACATAAATCCCTATCAATTTCAGGGTTCATATGAAGCTCTTGTCTTATATTAACCATTAAATCCAATAGTTTTTGTGATTCCTGTATAAAGTTTATCATCTTAACACCTACTTTTGTATATTTATAATGTATTATTGACAGTATTGGAAGGATGGGTCCCATGTCATTCTGAACCTAGTGAAGGATATTGCCTAGGGATCACAAAAGATCCTTCACTACGTTCAGGATGACACTGACCCTGGTATTGACTTTTATAGTGTTGTAGGGGCCAACAGTGTTCGCCAGTTTTGCGCATCACTAATCGGAGAATAGTTTAAGTTCAAGGTGCTTTCGGACGAACACTGTTCGCCCCTACATAACCTCTAGCAGCTTCTTTTCAATTCTCCTTAGCTCAGGATTCTTATTATAAATAGTCCCCAGCTTAACAGTCCTGTAAGCTTTTTTAATATCACCTGTTTTATAATAAACAAATGCTAAATTTATATAGCTTTTTTCATATTCATTATTGAGCTCTATGGATTTTTTTAGAAATATTTCAGCTTTTGCAAAGTCTGAGCTTTCTAAATACGCAACTCCCAGGTTGTAATATATTAGATAATTACTTAAGCCTTCATTCAATGATGATTTAAAATATCCTATTGCTTTATCATAATTCTTTTCCTTACAATAGGATAATGCTAAATAATAAAAAAGCAATTTAGAATTATTCTTATAACATCGTCTTATGATTAATCTAGTACTATTCATATTTGTATTTTTAAAAATATCTGAAGATATATCTATCCTATCCATTATAAAAACCCCTTTAAAGTTTTATCTTAGAGTATATACTTTAAAGAGGTGTTTTATACCTATCGACTTCTTAAGTTATTTGCAATATGCCACATCTCATCAGCGGATTTAATGGATTTAGAATTTAACTCATATGCTCTTTGAGTTATTATCATGTCTGTAAGCTCCTTTGATAAATCCACATTAGAGGATTCAACAAAACCCTGCTTAATTTTAGGGGAGACCTGTATTTCACCTGTTCCTTCAAACATATTACTACCAACTGAAACCAGATTTTCCCTATCAACAAAATCAAATATATTTATTCTACCAATGGACTTGCCATT
Source organism: Clostridiales bacterium (assembly GCA_029240935.1). Lineage (GTDB taxonomy): Bacteria > Bacillota > Clostridia > Clostridiales > Caloramatoraceae > JARDZI01. The sequence goes on along the minus strand of JARDZI010000088.1, from coordinate 4,386 downwards.
AGCCATTATGTTTCCTGTTTCATCTACAAGTAATGGCTTACTTAAGTTTTGCGGAGGCGTTAATCCATCTACTTCAAGAATATATCCTGAACTATTAGTCAGGTTACCCTCACTATCTAAGTTAAATACTCCATCCCTTGTATAATAGAACCTATCATTTCCATCTAAATCTTGTCCACCATACATTCTAAAGTAACCATTACCTTCAATCGCCAAATCCTCTTCTCTTCCAGTCTGCATAAGAAGTCCCTGTGAGGAATTACTCACTATTGTATCTGCTTTACTTCCCATTCCTTGAAGCAGACTTTGTTTATCCTCTGCTGTAACAGGTAGTCCAAGTCTATTAAGGTTATCATTAAACATATCTTGAAAGGATACATCCAACCTTTTATAGCCATTTGTGTTAACATTGGCAATATTATTTGAAATAACATCTACTCTATTTTGGTTTGACGCTAGCCCTGCTCTACTGTTCCATAATGCTCTTAACATAATAACACCTCATTAAACCTTTCCTACCTCATTTACAGTTTTACCTAAGGTTTCGTCCATGGATTGAATTACCTTTTGATTTGACTCATAACTTCTCATTATGGATATCATTTCAGTTATAGCTTCAATCATATCAACGTTAGATCTTTCTAAAGCCTTTTGCCTAACCTTGCTATCAGTATCCATTTCCCCAGATTGATCCTTTGAAATATAGCAATTAGCAGATTCTTTAGCTAAGGTGCTTGTATCACCAAACCTTGTAATACTAAATTTAATGCTATCCTCTCCTACTGCAAAAGAACCATCAGGATTTAAATTTATATCTCCATTATTGATTTGAATAGGCGTTTTTAAACCATCTATTTCTCCAAGTAATCTATAACCCTCAGAATTTACAATATACCCTTCCCTGTCTACCTGAAATCTTCCATCCCTTGAGTATTTTTCATTACCCTCAGTATCCTCTAATGTAAAGAAGCCTTCTCCATCAATTGCAAAATCAAGGCTTCGCCCTGTTTCCTCAATTACTCCAGGGGTAAAATATGTTTTGTTTTCATCAACACCAACACCAAATTCCATTGAACCAACTATTCTTCTTTTAGAATTAGCTTTTGAATTACCATCAATGTTTTGGATTAGCATTTCATCAAAGGATTGCATTATAATTTTGTCCTTTTTAAATCCTGCAGTGTTTAAATTAGCAATATTATTACTTAAGGTCTCCTGCTGAGCTTGTTTTGTAATCATACCTGAAGCAGCAGTATATAATCCCCTTATCATTATCTCACCCCTATTTATTATTATTATTAAAGAATGCCTTTACCTCATCGGGATACATCATTCCAAGATCATGTGCCATTGTTTCAACTTCAATTTTGGAAATATTTTTAGGCGAATATATTGACATTAATAACGCAGATAAAATAATTCCAATTCCAAGGCCCAATATAAACTTTTTATTTAATAAATAAGTACTTATTATTCCTATTGCTTTCTTAATCCAATTCTTAATAATATTTCCCCCTTTCCAATCCTTGTAATGGAGGATATTTCATCAACAGTTTTCCCTTCATCATACAGCTGGTATAATGTATCATTTAATGTTATTGTTTCAACTACCTGTTCAATTATTTCCACAGGTTTTTGTTCCTCGGTATTCTCTTCAGAAGATTGGGTTCTATTTTCAACTTTATTTGAAACATCAACATTGTTATAACAGAGCTTATCATCAATTAAGAGTAATGAGGTCTCAATATTTGCAACCCTATCTGAAAGCTCTTTAAGCTCATCCATAGCACTCATAATATCCTTAGAATCTATTTGACTTTGTAAGACTCTTCTAAAATTTTTTTTTCTATCTGTAGCTTTGCTAGACTTCTGAGAAAAATAAATCAATACTAATCCTATACCTAATAGTAAATATACCATTCATCTACACCCTCTATATGTATTGCAGCTTTTTCATGTTTTCTCTTATGCGAATAATTGCTCTGCTATGAAGTTGAGAAACACGTGATTCAGATACATCAAGTATTTTCCCTATTTCCTTTAAAGTGAGTTTCTCATAATAATACAAGTTTAGTATTATTCTATCCTTTTCAGACAGCATTTGCAATGCATTATCAAGTATTTTAAGTTTTTCATCATCTTCAAGTATTCTATCAGGCTGTGGACTAGAAACATCTTCAATAATATTTTTAAATTGCAATTCTTCATCATCAGATTTAAAAAACACTTCATCAAGGGATATTACTGAAACATAATTAATATAGGTTTGAATTTGATGCACATCAGAGGTAGAAATATTCATTTGTTTAGCCAGCTCCTCATCTGAGGGTTCTCTAAAGAGTTTACTTTCAAGCTCTGTCCTTGCTTGATTAAGCAAGGATAATTTTGAAAAGGCACTCTTAGGGATCCAGCTAATCTTTCTTAATTCATCAATAATTGAGCCACGTATTCTTAAGGTTGCATAGGTTTCAAACTTAAGTCCCTTAGAGGGATCAAATTTTTCAATAGCATCAATGAGCCCTAAAATACCAAAGCTAACGAGGTCTTCTGACTCAACTCCAGGTGGTTTGCCTGCAACTAATCTAGATGCTATATACTTTACATAGGGAATATATTTAAGAATCATTTCTTCCCGTTCATCGAATCTTTGATAGCATTTCAATGTAATCCCTCCTTACTCCTTTAGTATTTTGCTTTGATTTCTCATCTTTTCGAATATAAATTTAATAATCTTATCTCTATCTCGTTCACTTATACCTTCAAAGCTAAGTGCAACCCTATAATTTCTGTTTATTGTATCCTTTTCTACCCACACTATTTTACATAGTAGATTTAAATTTTCAGGAATTTTTATTGAAGCAATTGCATAATGCCCATTTATCATTTGCTCCTTAACAACTGCTTTCATGCCCCCGCCGCTAATATCAACAATTATTCCATTCTTCATCTTATTAAAAAATCCAGGAGGTACATCTGTAATGCTTTCACATACATGATTCTTTGGCAGCATGTATAATTTAGCATCTATTGCAACTGGCAGCCTAAAATATTCTCTCCTTTGAATTTTCTCAACAAATTCTGGAGTACTAAAAATTGCTAAGCTAATATTATTCTCTTCTTTTTTTCCTAATACTTCACTTCGGAATTTTGTGATTTCTTTGTCTCCAGTAATATAAAAATTCACAATACTGCCCCTATGCATCAAATAATACTTATCCTCTGATATAGGCATACTGATCATAATAGAGTCTCTTTTAACGTCTTGAATACTTGCTTTGAAAGTTGTTTTATCTTCTATAATTTCAATTTTTTGATTTATTCTAAAAGTAATATTATCTGCAGACATATACTATCTCCCCATTATCTTTATTAGCTTACTAAAATATTCCTTTATTGAAGTGCTAGAAGATTTTGTTTCTGTGCCTAATAGTTCAGAAGAAATTTTACTTATACATTGGCTTGCACCTGACTTTGGATATATTTCAGTAAATGGAATTTGCTGTCTTACAGCTTGTCCAACTTTTTCATCATCAATTATAAATCCTAAATACTTAATATTTGTTTTAAGAAATACTGCAATTGCTTTAGAGAGCTTATTAAATGTCTCCTGTGCTTCTCTTACATTTTTAACTCTATTAATTACTAATCTAATATTATTGTTTATATTTTCTGTAATTAAAACCTTTATTAAGCCATATGCATCTGTTAATGAGGTTGGTTCAGAATTTGTAACTATAATTACTTCATCTGCTACCCTAGAGAAGTTTAGTACTACTGGAGATAAACCAGCTCCGGTGTCAATTAAAAGCAAATCAATATTGTTAATTTTCGAAAGTTCACTTAACAGCTTTTCCCTTTTTTCAATATCAATATCAATATCGACTAAATCACTTATCCCAGAACCACCTGGAATTATTTTTATTCCATTATCCAATATTGCTGAAACCTCTTCCATACTTTTATTGTTGTGTAGAATATCGTATATGCTGTATTTTGCTCTAATTCCAAAAAGTATATCAACATTTGCCATTCCAAAGTCTGCATCAAGTATTGCTACCCTAAGCCCTCTTTTTTGAAATGAAACTGCAAGATTAATTGTAAAATTTGTTTTTCCGACTCCACCCTTGCCACTAGCTACTGTAATAACTCTAAAAGGTTTTTTTTCTGCATCTTTTTTTTCCATTAATCTTCGAAGTTTTTCAGCTTGATCCATTACTCTTCTGCCCCCATTACAAGTTTAGTTATCTTTTCTAGATTAGCTTCTTCAATATCCTCAGGAACATTTTGCCCAGTTGATATATAGGACACAGGAACACTGGAATAGTAGAGTGAAGCAAGAATGGAACCATTAACTTCAGTTTCATCAATTTTTGTTAAAATAAGGCT
>JARDZI010000087.1 GCA_029240935.1 Clostridiales bacterium | reverse complement strand
TAAAGTGGAAGTCTGAGAAGCCTTCCTGAATATTCTTCAGTTATTGGCAGGTCTCCTTTTTTATATCCCATCCTTTCTCCCATACTTGAAAGATGTAGTGGAATATAATGAAATACAGCGTTTATTTCATTTTTCTTTAATCTATTCATAATTCTATTTCTTTCCTCTTCACTCTTCAAAACAATATAAAACATATGGAAATTCATATCACAGCCATCAGGTACAAAGGGTAAGCCTATAAAGCCCCTTCTCATTAAATCTTCAAGAGCTTTAAAATAAAATTCATACCTTTGCCTTCTCATATTATTTATTTCTTCCATGCTTTCTAGCTGAGCATATAAAAAACCAGCAAGTATGTCTGAGCCAAGATAACTGGAACCTATATCAACCCATGAATATTTATCAACCTGGCCTAGCAGGAACTTTCTTCTATTTGTGCCCTTCTCCCTGATAATTTCAGCTCTTTCAATCAAAGCATCATCTCTGTTTATTAATATGGCACCACCCTCGCCACACACATAGTTTTTTGTTTCGTGGAAGCTATAACACCCAATATCACCTATGGTTCCTAAATATTTGCCCTTATATTTTGCATTCACTCCCTGTGCTGCATCCTCAACAACCCTTAAACCATACTTATCTGCTAGCTCCATTATTCTGTCCATATCACAGGAAACTCCTGCATAATGAACAGGAAATATAGCTCTTGTTTTCCTTGTAATTCTTCTTTCTATATCCTCAGGGTCAATATTCATTGTTCTAGGATCAATATCTGCAAATATAACCCTAGCACCTCTTAGAACTACAGAGTTTGCTGTGGATACAAATGTGTATGAGGGCATAATAACCTCATCTCCTGGTTTTAGACCTATTAATAGTGCGGCCATATCCAGCGCCGAACTTCCTGAGGTTACAAACAAAGCCTTTTTCGCTCCAAATTTTTCTTCTATGAATTCATTAATTTTGCTGGTGTATATTCCATCACCACATATTTTCCCTGTTTCCATTACAGCCTTAATATAGTCCAATTCTTTTCCTGTATAATGGGGAATGTTAAAAGGAATCTTCATAAAAGCTCTCCTAAATATTAAATATTATTATTCCAAAAATAATCAATAATGTACCTGTTATCCTCATGGCAGTTACCTTTTCCCCTAGAAATATTCTGCTAAGAATTATTATAAAAATATAACCAGACCCTTCTATAACAGGACCATTCTTTAGCTCAACCCCTCTATATGCAATTACTGTTAATATAGTTGATATAAGTAAAATGAAGTATGAACCAATAACATAAATATTGATGTATTCACTAGCCCTGCTTCCATGCTTAATATTAGCACTTTTCTTTAACATAACCTGTGAAATGGAAGCTATAAATACTGAAAATATGAATATGAAAGTATACCTATTTATCATCCCTAATCACCAATAAAATTCCTGTTGTAATAATTATTAAACCAAGTATATTTGTAAGTTTTATATGCTCCTTAAATAGAACTGAAGACCATATTAACGTCCAAAACATAACAGCACCCTTACTTGAATATGCAGTTATCAGGTCAACTCTTTTGATTATTACCTGCCATAAATAGGCATAAATAAAAATAATAATAAGCTCAAGCATGTAAAACATTAAAAATTCACGGGACAAAAATGGATACTGGGATGCCTTTTTTGAAGCAACTGTCCCTATGGAATATATAAAATAAACGCCTTGAATATTTATAAAATCTTTAGTCTTTCCTATTAACATGTTTTGCTTCCTTATCACTATTTATATTGCAGGTATCCCTTATTGCATATTGTGGTGCCTTATTAATGGACAAAAATGCTCTTCCTATATACTCTCCTAGGAGCCCTGTTGAAATGAGCTGTATACCTCCGAAAAAAATAATACATACCATTATTGATGTCCATCCAAGCTGGGTTTGAGGAATAAATGATTTTTTCACTGTTAACACAATAATCCATAAAAAGGACACAAGAGCTAGAAAAAAGCCTGCAAAGCTTGATAATCTGAGTGGTTTTATTGAAAAGCTTGTAAAACCATTAAGCCAAAGTCCCAATAGTTTTTTTAAGGTATAATTTGACCTGCCCTTTCTTCTTTCTTCATGCTTCACAATTACATTTCCTATATTACTTGTAACTCGAAGCAGCAGCCCTCCAATGTAGGGAAAAGCACCATCATACCTTTGGATTTCATTAATTAAAAACCTTCTAGCAATGAAAAAGCTCCCCAGTGATATATTCTCAGGCTTATTTATAAGTATATTAGCCATAATATCATTTAACCAGCTGCCAAAATTTCTAAAAAAGGAGTGACTCTTGGCAATATACTTTGCAAAAACTAAATCATAACCTCCCTTTTCTAGCTCCTCCAACAATTTATATATTTCCTCAGGAGGTGTTTGAAGGTCATCATCAAGGCAAATTACATAATCACCTGTCACCTTAGAAAACCCAGCCATAATTGCATTATGCTGGCCAAAATTTCTTGAAAGGCTAATAAGCTTTACAAATGGCTTTATACCACATATTTTTCTGCAAACATTAAAGGAATTGTCAATACTGTAATCATTAACAAGAATTATCTCATAATTATATTTTCTTTTAAGCTCAAAAACAGCCTTTTCTAATCTATTAACAACCTCTTCAATTGTATCTTGAGAATTATATACAGGAATAACAAATGATAGCCTCTCCATTTATGCTCCCTTCTGCTATATTTGATAATTTACTTTGAATAGTGAAAAATGTATTCACTTCTATATGGTTTAAAACCTAAGGATGCCCATGCCTTTTGCACTGCCCTATTATCTATCTGGGTTTTTACTAAAAGGTAATCCATCCTACCACTGCCCATCCTAACTCCCTGGCATATCATACTTGTATACACACCCTTACCCCTGGCACTTTGAGAAACTGCGGAAAGAACTATTTCTCCCATTTTCTCTCCCTTATCTGTTTGACTTACAAACTCCTTAAAGGTTGAGAAGCCAACAGGCTCTCCTTCTATTTCAGCGACTATTATACTGTCTGCATAGCCCTTATATGAGTTTCTAACCCATAACTCATATAGCTTATCAGCCTTTGCATTATCTATTTTTTCATCTGAATGAAATCTATCTATATAATTACTGAAGGACTCAATGGATATACTAACTAACTTTTCCTCATCCTCAGCTCTTCCCTCTCGAAGTATACATTGATTTTTTACTTCCTTTAATTTAGTAGCCTTATAATCAAATATAAATTCTATACGAGTATCCATTAGTCTAAAGCCCCTGTCCTCACAAGCATGTATAAGCTTCTTACTATCCGGTTCAAGCCTTATGGATATATGCTCTATTCCTTCTTTATTAGCCCTATTCATTGCTTCACCAATCAAGCTGTCTATATCACTTCTAGAAGGAGGTTGTTCCTTTTGATGAATTGTCATATTACCCATTACAATGCCAAAATGATTAGTATCCCAATCCAGTTTTTCTATTTGAACTACTATAAAATTATTCTCTAGTTTTATCATAATTTCACTCCTGTTGATTTAATGAATAGTGTAAGAAGAATGTGTCATATGTCATCCTGAACCCAGTGAAGGATCTTGCTATGGATCACAAAAGATCCTTCACTACATTCAGGATGACACTGTCGCTGTTATTGACTTTCATAGCAATGACAGCTTGTAGGGGCGAACAGTGTTCGCCCACAAATGGGCATTATGATACAGGCATAGCTCAAAATCCAGGTACCTCACGGGCGAACACTGTTCGCCCCTACAAAATATCTATGTTTGTACCCATGTTTAAAAGTGATTTGTAACGCATTACCACGCAAACGCTTACTAATTTTTAGCCCAACTGCACCATAGCCCTTAACACTTCCTAATTCAGTAATATTTTATTATCCGTTTTAAATAACATCCTATTTGCACATTCCAAGGATTCAAATGTGCCCGCATCTGTCCATTCTCCTTCTAAAATGTCATATGTCAATTGACCCTTTTCTATATATACATTGTTAACTGAGGTTATCTCATACTCTCCCCTTGCAGATGGTTTGATGTTTCTTATAATATCAAATACCTGATTATCATACATATATATCCCAATAACCGCATAGTTACTTTTAGGATAGAGAGGTTTTTCCTCTATTTCAACTACCCTGAGTTCATCTAGTGCTGCTACTCCATACCTCTCAGGGTCTTCCACCTTTGTTAAAAGAACCTTTGCACCTTTTCCTTGAAATATGAAATTATCTACATAAGGTTTTATACTGTGTGTTGCAATATTGTCCCCTAGGATAACTGTAATAGAGTCTCCCGATGCAAAATTTTCACCTAGGGATAGTGCCTGTGCAATTCCGATGGCATCCTCTTGAACCTTAAAAGAAAAATCGCATCCAAGCTCCTTCCCGCTTCCTAAAAGCCTTACTACCTCACCCATGTGCTCCTTGCTTGTAACAACCAGTATATCCTCTATTCCTGTAGAAATAAGCTGCTTTATTGGATTAAATATCATAGGCTCCTTGCCAACAGGGAGTAAATGCTTATTAGTCACCTTTGTTAGGGGATACAATCTGGTACCCATGCCTCCAGCTAATATAATACCTTTCATCCCTTCACCACCTGTTCATATCTTTTTATAATTGCAATAATGTTCCAAATTTATTTTCTCCCAATATAAACCACTTTATTCTTATAAATTCTATTACATAAAAATACCCCAATGATTTTATAAACAAATAAAAATCATTGGGGTATTTTATTTAAATTTTATAACTCTACTTCCAGCCTAGTACATCTTCCTATTATGTTAATTGACTTTACATCCTTTGTCTCTGTCTTTAAGTCATTTGAATGGGATATTACAAGTATCTTGTTTGAATCCAGTCTTTTAATTTGACGTATACACCTTTTGCCATCCATTTCTAGAAGCACTATACTGTTATTTAAGAACTCCTGATTCTGATAAACCAGTAGTCTATCTCCCCTTTGAATTCGAAAACCTCTCATGGAATCATCAGGAACCTTTATGTATATAATTTTATCTCCATTATAGCCCTCTACCTTTTTGTCTATAATCGGTAGGTATTTATAATCAAATATCTCTTTGAAGTTTATATCGCATACTGGAATCTTCTTTAATATATGTGAGAAAGCATCCTCCATTTGCTTGTTTACAACCTTTGTACTCTCAATTTCCTTAAGATTTTCAACTGGCTCTGCAACCTTAACAAATACCTCTTCATTTAAACTAATTTCAAGGGTTTTTTCCACCCTTCTAATTAAATCCTCATTGATTATTTTCTTTCCTGACTCAACCTCATTGATAAAGGATTCTGAAACTCCAAGCTTCTTTGCAAGCTGCTTGGCAGAAACTCCCGTTCTCATTCTTGCATCTTGAATTTGTTTACCTACTCTGCTCATAAATAATCACCCCTATATGTTATACATAAATGATGGTAATAGTATATCAAAAAATAACCTGTATGAAAAGAAGAACCCTAATAACCTATTTTTTATAAAATCGAGGAAAAAACCCTTGCAAAAGCTTCTGCTGCTTTTTCAAGCTTTGGAGAATTATCAATGTCCTCTAGGGTTATATTCCTACTGACCTCTAAATCCTCATAAAACATATCCTCTAACTTCTGTGTAATCTCATCATTATAGATAACTCCGTTGATTTCATAATTTAGTTCATAGCTTCTAATATCCATATTTGCAGTTCCAACAGTGGATATTTTACCATCAATGGTCATTATCTTTGCATGGACAAAACCATCCTTTTTATAAAGGTAAACCTTAGCACCACATCTAATTAACTCAGTAAGGTATGTCTTAGATGCATAATATACAGTAATATGGTCATATTTCCCGGGAAATAATATTCTAACATCAATTCCGCCAAGAATTGCAATTTTCAATGCTTCCATTATACTCTCAGAGGGTACAAAGTATGGAGTAGTAATATAAATATGGGTCTTTGCCATTGTAATCATTTTTAACATTCCTTGCATTATTCCTGGAAACTCTGAATCTGGCCCACTTTTAATAAGCTGCATTATTACTCCATCAGATTTCTTTGGACTTGGAAAATATTTTGTAAACGCCTCCTCATATGTAAAAAATTCCTCGTTAGCTCTTTTAATAGACCAAAAGTCATCTAAAAATACTGCTTGAAGTCCTAGTACAAAATCCCCCTTAACCATTATATGAGTATCCCTCCAATAACCAAGCTTACCCTTGCCTAGATATTCATCTCCAATATTTATTCCTCCAATAAAGCCTGTTCCTCCATCTATAACAACAATCTTTCTATGATTTCTATAATTAATCTGTGTATTTATATTTCTTAAAATTGGTGCAAGAAAATATGAATACTGTACAACATCAACACCAGCCTTTTGCAGATCCCTTATATAACTCTTTCCAATCTTAATTGAGCCAACCCTATCCATTATAAAACGAACCCTTACTCCTGATTTTGCCTTATCAATTAAAATTTTTTTAACTTTATTGCCTATTTCATCATTCTTAACAATATAATATTCCATATGAATATGATGCTTTGCAGCCTTTAGTTCCTTGAGAAGAGCCTGGAATTTTTCTTCCCCATCCTTAAAAATAGTTACAGCATTATCAATAAAAAGAGGTGAATCACTATTTTTTGCAAGGAGCTCCACAAGGGGTATGTAATCCTGATTATCAATACGGTTTATCACCCTATGAATAAGCTCTCTTACATCAGGAGAAAAGTCCTCATTTAATTTATGTCTTTTCCAATTTCTCCCCAAAAATATATAAAGTATAAGCCCTAAAGGGGGTAATACAACAAAAATCAAAAGCCAAGCAATTGTTTTCTCAGGCCTCTTTCTTTCAAGTATTATTACACCCACAGATATAACTGCATTTAAAATAAATAGCCAAGATAATAAAGTTTTAAACCCTAAAACCATAAAAGCACCCCCACCCTGTGATAATTATCATTAAGGAGTATGATAAATATCACATCATTTATGACCTATTTATTTTATTATATACCTGTTGGAGGTTTGAAATACACTGCTAAAAGTAATTATCTATTAATACTTCATGCTTTTTATTTCCATCAACTACATATCTAAATCAAAAATAATTAATTAAACAATAAATAATGGATGGAGGAATACAAAATGGAAAACAACAATGTTATGCCAATGTTCTGCAACCAATGTGAGCAAACACCTGCAGGTGGCTGTACTAAATTTGGAGTATGCGGAAAGGATCCAGTAATCTCAAGTCTTCAGGATACAATAATCTTTGGTCTTAAGGGTGTTGCAGCCTACGCAACCCACGCAAGACAATTAGGCTATTATGATGAAGAGGTTAATGCAATAACTCATGAAGCTCTATATTCAACTCTAACAAATGTTAATTTTAGTCTTCAGGATAATATAAATATGGCACTTAAAGTAGGCCATGCAACAGTTAAGATAATGGAAGTTCTTGACAAGGCTCATACAACAAAGCTTGGAATTCCACAACCAGTTGTAGTTAGCGAGGATAAGGTTGAAGGACACTGCATACTTGTTACAGGACATAACCTATATGCACTTGAAGAATTACTAAAGCAAACAGAGGGCAAAGGTATAAACATTTATACACACTCAGAAATGCTTCCTGCACATGGTTACCCACACCTAAAGAAATTCTCACACTTAAAGGGTAATGTAGGTAAGGCATGGTATGACCAAAGAAAGGTATTTGAAGACTTTCCAGGAGCAGTTCTTGTTACAACTAACTGTGTAATGCCAATAATAAGCAGAACATATGGCAGCAGAATATATACTTACGACGTAACTGGTTTACAGAACGTAGAAAAAATTGAGAATAACAACTTTGCACCAATAATTAAAAAATCACTTTCATTGCCTATTGTAAACATAGATTCAGATAAGACATTAACAACAGGCTTCCATCATGAAACTGTTTTAAGTCTTGCCCCAGAAATAATAGCTGCTGTTAAGAGTGGTAAGATAAAAAGATTCTTTGTAATAGCTGGATGTGATGCTCCAACAATGGGCAGAAACTACTTCAGAGAACTTGCATTATCACTTCCAAAGGATGTTGTATTATTAACAACCTCATGCGGAAAATTCAGATTCAATGATGTTGATTATGGGACAGTACCAGGAACTGATATTCCAAGATACATTGACCTTGGACAATGTAACAATTCAATATCAGCAACAAAGATAGCACTAGCACTTGCTGATGCATTTGGCTGCACAGTAAATGATCTTCCACTAACAATAGTTCTTTCATGGTTTGAACAAAAGGCCGTTGCAATACTTCTTGGACTATTCAGTATGGGAGTAAAAAACATTTACATCGGGCCAAAGGCTCCAGAATTCCTTGCTCCAGCAGTAGTTGATGTACTTGTAAACACCTTCAATCTAAACCTTATAAGCGGAGACGCAAAGGCTGACCTTGAAAAAATGATGAAATAGGATCCTAAAATAATACCCATTTTATATAAACACCCAAAAATACCTGCAGAATATTTTGCAGGTATTTTTATGATTTGTTTTCAATTGTTAATGGTTCAAGTCACCGTAGGGGCGAACAGTGTTCGCCCGTGAGGTACCAGAATTTTAGACTATACCTGTATCATATTGCCCACTTGCGGGCGAACACTGTTCGCCACTACAACACATAATAGTTAAATTGTTTCAGTTAACATATAGACGACTTACAACCAATTCTTCCTACAATACATATTAACACTATTCTTCTACTAATCTTTTTTCTCCCTCTAGATCCTTTATAGGCTGTATGTTCTGGGTGATCTCCATGGTTCCTAAATATATACCATCCTCATCCCTTACAGCAAAGTATCTTATGTATACATAAAGACCGCCCATCTTAATCCAGAAATCCTCATGATCCTTCTTTCCTGACTTAAAGTCTTCAATAATACCTTCTACCACATGAACACTTCCTGGTGGATGACAGTTTAGCACTGTTCGCCCTATTACTGCCTTGGTTCTTGCAAATATTCTTTCCTTGCCCATTGTGAAGTACTTTACAATATCATCCTTATCAATAAAGGTTACATCAAATGGCATGCTATTAAACATACCGTTTATCTCCTTTGCAGATAGAATACCTGTCTCAAACTTTATGTATCCCTTGGAATTTTCATCACCGAGCTTTTCTTCATTCTCTGGTTCCACATTAGCCCTTGCTGGTTTCCACTTGTCTGAAGGTCCAGTTAAGCAATATCCAATATCATCACTCTCATTCATTATCCTTACCCACTCATCCTCAATAAGAGTATCAAGTGCCATTGGAAATAGAATGTTTTCTTCTTTAAAAACCATTTCAAGAGCCTTATTTATTGTTTCCTCTAACCTTGTTGCTACTTCTTCCTTGTTTCCTTTATATTCTACCAGAAACCTTTTAACACCCTTTATTCCATCTCTTATTTCATCATCCACTCCCCACATTACCTTTGGAGGAGCAGTGATTCCATATTTCTCAAGATAGGGAAACACTAGGTTTTCCTTTCTACTGTAGTGCTTATCAATATCCCAGAGAAGATTGATACTTTCTAAAAGCTTAAGAATATTTTCTCTGGTATCATTGTTCTTAAATTCTTCAATTTCTACTTTTATTTTTCTATTTATTAGGTTTTCTATTTCTCTGTTTTCAAGCTTAAAGGTATGAACAGGATGCCCAGGAATCTCATCAGGATGGTGTATTTCCTCTATGGAGCCTTTAAAAACTGATGCATGAACATCACAAAGCCTTTGAACCTCAGTTATAGGCATTCCCTCCATAATAAGTGCCTGCTCCATTTCTGATATTTCAGATGGTGATATTCCTTCAATAAGCTTTGCAAATCTCTCCCTGACTTCTTCAACGCTTTTTCCAGCGTGAAGTTCCATTATTAGCTCCTTTAATATCTTCTGTCGATATTCTCGATTGTTGATAATCTCACTCATAAAACTCCTCCTTATTTAATGATTTCAAAGTATATTCTGCCCTAGGTTCATAAAATTAACTATGCTTCTTGTCACAGGATTATGATTTTTACACACATATTTCCACAAAGAAAATTAAGAAAATTTAAAACTTATTCATATTTTCTACTTTTAGTGTATAATGTACTAAAGGAGGCGTTGTCATGTGGAAAAATCTTACATTAGAAAGAGTTAGCTCTAATAATAAAATTTTTAGTATGAAAAATGAGAAAAGAACCCTGGTTCCATATATACTTATTTCATCTCTATTGGCCTGTGCTGCTTTATATTATATGGAGCAGGAAATAGGAGTAAGCTATCCAATAAAAACTGGTGTCAAGCTTCTGGTTTTTTTGATAATACCTGTAATTTACTTTGCTTTTACAAAGGATAAAAATATTTATATATCCCCAACATCTAGATCAAATGAAAAAAGGTCATTATTTATAGGTTTATTTTCTGGCTTATTATTTTTTGTAATTTTAATAGGAGTGTATTACCTTTTACAGTCATTTATTGATTTCGAACCAATCATAAGTGATCTTCAAACAAAGCTTAATGTTACGCCCTTGAACTTCATTTTTGTAGGAATATATATTACTTTAGGTAATTCATTTATAGAAGAGTTTTTCTTCAGAGGTTTTGTATTTTTAGGAATTTATAAGTCAGGTAGAACTGTGGCGGCCTACTTGTTTTCTTCCCTATTGTTTGCACTTTATCATATTATGATAATTAGAAGTTGGTTTACACTTCCATTGTTTTTACTAGCTGTATTTGGTTTATTTATGGTAGGAATATTGTTCAATTGGATGGACACAAAGTCTAGAAACTTCCTAAACTCTTGGATTGCACACATCCTTGCAGATGTGGCAATTATACTGATTGGATTAAAAATGTTTGGTATTGTGAATTTTTAAAGGCAACCCCTGGGTTGCCTTTTTTTAACTTCAGATTTAACGCACATACTTTCCACTCCATATCATCTTTGTGTCTTTTTTTTAAACAATCCCAATTCTTACCCCATTACTATGGTAATCCTCATGAAAATCTATTATAATTTAGAATGTAGCTTATAAGTGATATCATATATTTCGAGGTGCGAAGGATGAGTTTTTTTGATAATATTCTTAATTTACTAATGGATTTAATAAATAGTGTTGGTTATATTGGAATAATAATTACAGTGGGGTTGGAATATGCTTGTTTTCCAATGCCTAGTGAGATTGTACTTCCTTTTGTTGGTTTTATAGCCTCAAATGGCAGTATAACCCTAGTTGGTGCCATAATTGCTTCCACAATTGCAGGAATATTTGGTTCTATAATTTGCTATTACATTGGATATTTTGGCGGGACTCCCATTTTAAATTTTATTGGAGATAAATTGCCTAGTTCAAGGAAATCCATTCATTCAGCAAAGAACTATTTTGATAGGTATAGTAAGCTCTCTATTCTATTTGCAAGGGTAATTCCTATTGCAAGAACATATATATCTATTCCTGCTGGTATAGCAAAGATGAACATTTTCGTTTTTGCTTTATACTCATCCATTGGTATTGTAGTATGGAATTCAGTTCTTATTTCCCTTGGTTATTTCTTGGGAAGCAAATGGACAATAGTACAGGGTTTGATGAGCGATTATTCACTACTGGTAGGAATATTATTTGCTATACTTCTAATTGTGTTTATAGTTTATAAGAAGAAAAGAAAGAATGTAAAACAAGATTAAAATAACTTTCCAACCTTGTCGTATTATCTATTATGGATATAAAGAACTCCTGGGACATATTTTATAATGCCCCAGGAGTTTTATATTGTCATTGTATTAAGCTTTACACCATCAATAGAAAGTAAGTCCTCCTTAAGAGCCTTTACTTCCT
>JARDZI010000455.1 GCA_029240935.1 Clostridiales bacterium | reverse complement strand
GCTGCTATTATTTCTCCACCAGAATTAACATCTCCGATTACTACAACATTACCATTAAAGTTAACTCTTTGGCCAGATCTAATAGAATTCTTTATAAATTTTGTCTTACCCTCATATATACCAGAAAAAGTTTTTTCGCTTTTTTCCGAAAAATCTTTACTTTCAAAGGATGTATTTATTCCAAAGGAATCCCTCAGTATTTTCCCAAGTTCCACACAATAATCAGAAGATAATTTTGCTTGATCTACTATAAGCATATTACTTCCAGTAAAAAAGCTTTTTGAGTGTTCAATCTTTTTTAATAGTTCTTCTTTAATATCCTCATAATTCCCATAATTTATATAGGCAGTTAATCCTTCCTTACTTCCTTTAATCGTAACTAAACTCATTGCCTACCTCCAAATACCCCTACATTTTATTATTCTTCATAATATATGAATTTCCTTCTAATGTAATTAAAATATTTAATAATACTTAAAAGTATATTAACAGGAAATACTAATATATTTATATTAACATATAAATTATTATAAAAAAATAGGTTTTTCTTTTATTATCGACAAAATAAAAAATCCCTATACTTAGGGATTTTTATTTTTATAGCTTATTACTAATTTACTTTTTTTCTTCCTCTATCTTAGATGCATCTGTAAGTCCAAAATATTGATCATAAACTTCCTTAACAGCCCTTGCAACATAATTACCATGACCTCCATCATAAACAATCCCAACAACAACTATTTCTGGGTTATCATATGGTGCAAAGCCAGCAAACCAACCATAG
The DNA here is from genome assembly GCA_029240935.1 of Clostridiales bacterium. Lineage (GTDB taxonomy): Bacteria > Bacillota > Clostridia > Clostridiales > Caloramatoraceae > JARDZI01. The sequence continues at coordinate 1,915 of JARDZI010000455.1, read as the reverse complement.
GCTGCTCTTCCCATTTCTGTTTGGTTTTTATTGTATTGAGCTGTACCTGTTTTACCTCCAGTTTCTATTGGATAATTTCTGAATACTATTGAAGCTGTTCCACCCTCTTCATTAACCTTTTTCATGCCCTCTTTAATAGCATCAACGTTTTCTTTCTTCAAGTTTAATTTTGTTATTACCTCAGGTTCAAAATCCTTCTTTAAAGTTCCATCAGGGTTTAGAACCTGCTTTACAAGATGAGCCTTATATCTTGTTCCTCCATTTACGATGGTAGCAATGCTTTGTGCCATCTGTAAAGGAGTAAGGTTAGTTGCTCCCTGTCCTATTGCAGTAATAAGTGCATCTCCTGGCCTAGAAGATTCACTATCAAATTTATTTATTTCTCTAATTATTAATTTTTGTGCTTTTTCGTTAATAATGCCAATACCACTTAATGTAGATTTATACTCTGTTTCAATTGCATCTTCAATTTTGCTTTTTTCAGTTATTCCTAATGCTGTGTACTTCGCCACATCATATTGCTCAAAACCATTCATAAACATTTCTTTGATTGCTTTATAATCCTCGGTTCCTTCTGTAAGAGTATATCCTCCATAATTAGCTTCAGCTAATTTTTCAACTATATTTTTCATTTTATAGTTAATATATGAAAGTTTATGTTCGTTAGGGCTTCCAACAGTACCAGCACTTTCATATATTTCAATCCCAGTAGTTGGTCTTGCATTTGTCTCAGGATCTCTTCCAAGTCCAAATTTTGCTGCCCATTCTCCTATTTTCTCAAAGCCTAATCTTTTTCCCATTTCATAAAAAAAGTAATTGCAGGATTTCTCAAGGGCACCTGCTATGTTCACTGCACCATGAGTTCTTCCATAATCATCATATACCCAACACTTTCCTGCAAAACCAGGTATAACCTCATAAACTCCACGATCAATTATTTTTTATATTGGTGTAGTTTTATTTTCTTCAAGAGCTGCTGCAGCTATAAGCATCTTAAATATTGACCCTGGTGGTGCAGTACCCTGCGTTGCATAGTTAAACAATGGCAGAGGTATTGTTCCAAATGGATCATTCAAATCAGGTAAAAACAATTTATTATATGTTTCAGGATCCTTTATTCCTCCTGTTTCTGCAAATAGGTTAGGATCAAATCCAGGACGACTTACAAGAGCAAGTATCTCACCAGTATTTGCATCCAGTACTACAAGTGCTCCTCTGTTTGCATTAGGATATTTTTCTCTTGTGCTATACACTCCATCTCTAATATCCTTTGTCATTCGGTCAAAGGCTTCTTCTGCAACTTTTTGAAGCTTCATATCAATTGTAGTAATAACAGTATCACCAGGTATTGCGTCCCTTCTTGCAGTTTCCTCTATTACCTTACCAAATTTATCAACCTTAACATATTTAACTCCAGGTTCTCCTCTAAGCTGTATGTTAAGCTCCCTGTTATTCTCTAGAACCTTCTCCAGCCTATCCTTGCCTATTAATTCCTTGTTTACATCATATCCCATTCGTGCATACTCTTCAGTATTGCTGCTAATTTTACCCATGTAGCCTATAAAAGCAGAACCAACTTCATTGTATGGGTAATACCTAAGGGGTGCAACCTCCCAGGATATTCCCTCCATATCAGAACTGTTGTGCTGTATTTCAAATGCAGTTTCTTTTTTAACATTGTTAGCTAAGTATACAGTTTCGTATTGCTTGTAGGCTATCCCTTTGATTGCCTGTCTTGCAACTACTACCTTATGAAGTATATCAACAGAAATATTATATGTGTTTTCATATTGACCATTATTATAGTTCTTTATTAATTCATACTTTTCAGCAAGCTTAAAAAATGTATCCTTAGCATTTAAGTTTACATCTATATTATTTGAAGCATTAAAATCCTTTGCTTTTTTATCAATTA
>JARDZI010000454.1 GCA_029240935.1 Clostridiales bacterium | reverse complement strand
ACCTAACCATCCAACTGGAATCATGTCACAGTCAGGATAACAGCCAGTTGATACATGATTTTGCCAAACTTCACAACGTTCAAACATATTTTTGAGTAAAATCCAATTATCCCAAAAGTCATCAGTAATACGCCACATATTTGCAAACTTTTCTAAGTGCCAAGCTTTTTCAATTACAGCAGGTCCAGGTGAAAGGCTTAAGACAATATTTCTTCCAGAATTTAATATAGCTTTATGAATCATTTCAATTTCTTTTTCAGCAGAATAAGGATTTTCTCTATACATATTAGTATTGCATATATCATCAACCTTTACAAAATCAACGCCCCACTGCGCATATAATTCAAAAATAGAATTATAGTATTCTTGAGCACCAGGCTTTTGATAATCAACGCCATACATATCTGGATTCCATTTAGATATTGAATACGGATCTGCAATTTTATCTGCAGTTACATTGGTACCTTTAATTTTTAAAGGCATATGTGCAGCATATCTTGGAATTCCTCTCATAATGTGAATACCAAATTTTAAGCCTAAATCATGAATATAATCTGCAAGAGGCTTAAAGCCAGCACCATTTTTTGAAGATGGGAATCTGTTTTCAGCTGGGAGCTGCCTAGAATATTCATCTATATTAAAATGACTGAAATTTATGTATTGACAATTTTTCCTGTCAGTACCTGCGTTAGGGTCAGACCATTGAATATCTACAATAATATATTCATATCCATGTGGTTTTAAGTATTTTGCCATGTATTCAGCATTAGCTTTAACTTGAGCTTCATTAACTGTAGTATCATAATAGTCATAACTATTCCAACCCATTGGTGGAGTTTGTGCAAAGGTGTTTTTTAGTAACATAATTAAAATCCTCTCTTTAAATAAAAATATATAGCATAATTTTGTTAAATTATCTTGAACTTTTTTCATGCTTTTATTCTCAATATAAATTATAACCTCTATTATTATACCATTTAGAGTATATGCTTCCAATAAATTGTATAAGATTTATTGGAAAATTAAGATTAATTAAGAGTTGATTTTATTGCAATTAAAAAAATGATAATATTGACAAGGATTAAATATTGTATTATATATAAAATATACAAAAATATTACCAAATTATTAATAAATGTTTAAAAAGATTAATAATTCAATTATTGGGGGCTATAAAATGAAAGAAATTAATATGAAATACGGTCAAGGTGAGATGAAAGCTTTAATCGAAGAAAAAAATCTACTAGAAGTAATTGAAAGTAATGTATTAAGGCAAGATAAAACAGAAGCTGAAATTATTTCTGAAGCATTACTTAATCCAATTGATAGTAAAAGGCTTAAAGATATAGTACATGAAGATGAAAGAGTTTGTATAGTAATTTCTGATATTACAAGAAGCTGGCAAAAGCCACATGAGTTTCTATATAAAATTGTAGAAGAACTAAATTTAGGTGGAGTTAAAGATGAAAATATTATATTTCTATGTGCTCAAGGTACTCACAGAAAGCAAACAAAGGAAGAGCATGAAATACTTCTTGGGGAAGAATTGTCAAAAAGGTTTGAAGTATATGACCACGATTGTTTTGATGAAGAAAATCTTGTATATCTAGGTGATACAAGCTATGGAACGCCTGTAAAAGTAAATAAAATAGCTGTTGAGGCTGATCATGTAGTTATCACAGGAGCCATAGTTTATCATTTCCTTGTGGGTTGGTCAGGAGGAAAGAAATCAATACTCCCTGGCATCTCCTCTTTTAAGACAATATCAGCAAATCACTCTCTTTCTTTGAATGAAGGTCTTGGAAGTGGGACAAGGGATCGTGTATGTTCAGGTAATATTATAGAAAATCCTGTACATGAAGATATGATGCAAGCAGCTGCTATGGTGAAGCCGTCCTTTATGTTTAATGTAGTAATGGGACCAGATGGAGATATAGCTGGTGCAGTTGCAGGAAATTATATAACCGCTCATGAAGCCGGAAGAAAATTAGTAGATAGTATTGATGGAGTTAATATAAAAAAGAAAGCGGATATTGTTATTGCTAGTGCAGGAGGATATCCAAAGGATATAAATCTTTATCAATCCATAAAAACCTTAATAAATGCAAAAGAAGCAGTAGTAGATGGTGGAACTATTATAGTACTTAGTGAGTGTAGCGAAGGCATTGGGGAAGTTAAAGATATTAAGGATATGATATTGAATTTTGATAATATGTTAGATAGGGAAAAAGACCTTAGAGAACATTATACTATTTCAAAATTTGTTGGATACTTTTTCTGTGAGACTGGGGAAAAGTATAAACTAATTTTAGTTTCAGAAATTGATCCTGTTTTGCTTAAAAATACAAAAGTTATTGTTACTAAAACCTTGGAAGAGGCACTTGAAACTGCTTATAAGGATAAAGCTGAAAATCTTACAATAAGTATTATGCCTCATGGAGCAACTACGCTTCCAAAACTAGTTTAAATTAATAGTAAAACCAGAAATTAAAATGTGACTAGGAAAATAGCAAGTGTGTTTTTTTTGATGTATTTAAAAGGCTTCACTAAATTTAAAGTTTAGTGAAGTCTTTTTGAAAATTTATCTAATTTTGGGTAATTAATTATAATATAGTACAGAAACTTTATAAAATAAAATTGACGCAGAGGATATAAGAATGATATATTAAATATATTAGATATATTATTTATAGTTAGGTA
>JARDZI010000453.1 GCA_029240935.1 Clostridiales bacterium | reverse complement strand
CAATTGAGTAACCTCTGTTCAAGGTTTTTATAGGGCTAAGTGTATCAAGTTTTCCCATTAAAACAGAAAACCTGTTCCCAAAGGTTGAAATTTGATTTCGAGTTATAAGGTTCATTTTACTTTCTACACTGTCAATATATTGTATATATTGTACTATCCTATTTTTAGGAGAGTTCCGCTTTATACTTTCAACCATACTATTTACATAATAGCTTTTCTGTGAAATATTATTGTTAAATTTTGATGATATGGTTCCTTTAATACTATCCAGTCTATAAACCAAATCATCATATGAGGGTACTGCAATTTCAGCAGCATGGGAAGGAGTTGATGCTCTCATGTCTGCAACAAAATCTGCAATAGTAAAGTCTGTTTCATGTCCAACAGCTGAAATTATTGGAATACTACTTTCGCTTATGGCTCTTGCAAGTATTTCTTCATTAAAAGCCCAAAGCTCTTCTATTGAGCCCCCACCTCTGCCAATTATAATAACATCAATATCCTCTAACCTATTAAAATATTTTATTGCTTCCACAATACTTTCAGCAGCACCATCACCCTGTACCTTCACAGGATACAAAAGAATGTTTGCTCTACTAAACCTTTTTGATGAAACATTAATTATGTCCTTAATAACTGACCCAGTAGGAGAGGTAGCAACACCAATTCTTCTAGGATAGGGAGGTATTGGTCTTTTTCTTTCCTCACTAAATAGTCCTTCACTTTGTAGTCTCCCCTTAAGCTGCTCATAGGCTAAATAAAGACCACCTACTCCGTCTGGTTCCATTCGGTTACAGTACAATTGATACTGACCATCCTTTTCATATAAAGATACATTACCTTCAATTATTACGCTCATGCCATCCTCTGGCATAAACTTCAAAAAAGCATTGTAACCTCTAAACATAATACACTTTATTTTAGCATTTTCGTCTTTTAAAGTAAAATACATATGTCCTGAGGAATGATGTTTAAAATTAGATATTTCACCTCTTACATTTGTTCTACTTAGTTCATAATCCCTCTCAATAATATCTTTAATATGGGTTGTTAACTGCGAAACACTAATAGGATGCTTGTTCATATCCTGCCACCCCCAGTATATTTTCATTTTACATCAATACTATTTGTTATAATATTTACTTCCGATATATGCAATTCCAACGGCATTATCTGAAGCGTATTTCCCATCACAAAAATAAATATAATCATTATATTTATTTTTAAGATACTCCTTTATAAACTTACTTGAAGCAACTCCACCCATTAATATTATAGGAAGCTTCCAAACTTTTAAAATATTATTAATTAGTTTATCAAGGGTTTTTGAAATACATAACATAACAGCAAAAGCAATTTCTTCTTTAGTTTTCCCCTTTTCAATATACCTTAATCCTTGGGTTTCCTGACCGGATAGATTAAAGAACATATCATCAACTTTTGATGGTATTCTCAAGTTAGTTTTAGGTGATTCTAATGCCAATGAGTCCATTAATTTACCTGCTGGGAAGCTCAAACCTATTCCAACTCCTACTCTGTCAATAAATTGACCCATACTTATATCCTTAGTACCACCAATTATATTTACATTTAATTCTTTATTTCTCTTTACATGTAAAACTTCAGTTGTCCCTCCTGAAATATGTATTGCAATAAACTCATCCTTATTGAAGTCTATTGATTTTACTGCAGCTTCAATGTGCCCTTCTTGATGTGATGTCCTAAATAAAGGTACTCCTTTAGTGTAAGAAATAGCTTCAGCTACACTTTCTCCTGCCTTAAAGGTTGGCATATAAGAGTTTTCAATAGGTCTCGGTTTAGTACTGACACAGACTCCGTCAATACCTAATACATTTGGATTGTTTAAAAGGGTTGGAAGTATTTTTATATGCTGAAAAAGGGCCTCAGATTGTCTCAAGCCCCTTTCTCCCATTTTCACATCTAATAATACCCTATTATCATATAGCAATTCATTGTTATCAACAACTGCAATAGACGTAGTATAGTTGCTTGTATCAATTCCAAGTATTTTAGACATCCTTATCCATCACCTTAATAATATTTCCAAGTATCCCGTTTATAAACACAGAAGACTTTTCACCACTATACTTTTTTGCAAGTTCAATAGCTTCATTAATAGCTGCAGCATTTGGCACATCTGGTCTTTCTATCATTTCATATATACAAAGTCGCATAATTGCCAAATCCACCTTAGAAATTCTATTGATTTTCCACCCTTTAGAATATTCCTCAATATATCTGTCAATTTTATCAGCATTTTTTACTATCCCAGTAACGCAACTATCTATGTATTCTTTTTCCTCAAATGGAAGTTCATTTTCCTGATTCTCGTACAAATCCTGTAATGCTTCTTCACTACTAGATTTATTCATTATAATCTGATATACCAGTTTCATAACCTCTTCCCTTGCTGATTTTCTGCTCATGTGCATTCCTCCAAGTGTTATTATTTCCATTCATCAGGTAGTATTCGCTCAATAATTTCTAATATACTTTCTTTATTATCTACTTTTTTACCTATATAATATCCCAATACAATACATATTATTAAAAATAATGTTCTGAAAAAGCCAATTGTTAAAACAAAGATTCCAATAACTAAGCCTATTAAGGCACCAATACACTTACCCCTGTTATTATTGAATAAGTCTATTATAACCTGTTTCCACACTATAAACACCCC
>JARDZI010000452.1 GCA_029240935.1 Clostridiales bacterium | reverse complement strand
AGTAGGTGTTACTTCATTTTTTATAAAACCCAAAAATAAAAGTATTTATGCTAGAGATGGATTTGCTATCACTGCTATAGGGTGGATTTTGCTTTCCTTTTTTGGAGCGCTCCCCTTCTACTTTAGTGGCTCAATTCCATCTTTAGTAGATGGTTTTTTTGAGGCAAGCTCTGGGTTCACTACTACAGGCTCAAGCATTCTACAGGCAGTAGAAGGCTTGCCTCAAGGAATACTGTTTTGGAGAAGTTTTACCCACTGGATAGGTGGAATGGGAGTTCTTGTGCTGGCCATGGCAATACTGCCATCTGCTGGTGCAGGATCCTTTCAGATTATGAAAGCAGAAAGACCTGGACCAACTCCTGGGAAGCTAGTGCCTAAGGTGAGGGAGACTGCAAAAATACTTTACGGTATTTATATAATATTTACTGTTGTAGAGGCAATACTTTTAAAGCTTGTGGGCATGTCCTGGTTTGATTCCTTGATACATACCTTTGGTTCAGTGGGCACTGGTGGGTTCTCAAATAGAAATGCAAGTATTGGATCTTATAGCAATGTGTATATTGAAATTATAATAACAGTGTTTACATTTTTGTGTGGTGCCAACTTTGCTTTATATTACTATGCTTTCAAAGGAAACATAAAGAGCATTTTTAAAGATGAAGAATTTAGAATTTATAGTTTAATAGTTGCTGGATCAATAGCTTTAATAGCTATTAATATTTATGGAACTCATTACAAGAGTATATTTCAGTCAGTTAGATATTCCGCCTTTCAAGTAGTCACTATAATAACTACTACTGGCTTTGCTACAGCAGACTTTAATACATGGCCTACCTTCAGCAAAATTATATTATTTTTTCTGATGTTTATTGGAGGCTGTGCCGGTTCAACAGGTGGCGGCATAAAGAATGTAAGAATCCTGCTTTTGCTGAAATCTGCTAAAAGGGATTTATTGAAAATAATACACCCTAGGGCAGTATATTCAGTAAGATATGGCGAAAAGTCAGTAGATGAGAAGATATTATCCGAGGTTACAGTGTTCTTCTTTATGTTTATTACTTTGTTTTGCCTAGCTGTATTGGTGGTATCTGTAGAAGGTAAGGACATTGTCACAACTCTTACTGCGGTGGCCACAACCATAGGAAATGTTGGACCTGGACTTGAAATAGTGGGACCAATGGGGAATTTCTCAAGCTTTACAGACTTGAGCAAGATTGTACTGTCATTTTGCATGATAATAGGAAGGCTTGAAATATATCCCATACTTTTATTAGCCTCACGTAGGTTCTGGAGAAAGTAAAAGTATACTTTTAAAGACGAAAATAAGGTGCCTAACCTTTTGTTAGGTACCTCATTGTGTATTATAAAGAAAAGTGCATAGAAAATACACAGCGAATTATGTACATTTCTCCATATATGATATACAATATATTATATATGATACACTAAAATATTATAATTAACATAAGGGAAGGGGAAAAACTCATGAAAATATTAGTTATTAATTGTGGTAGTTCTTCATTAAAATATCAGCTGATCAACATGGAAAATGAGATGTGCCTAGCACAAGGATTGGTTGAAAGAATTGGTAATGAGGGATCAGTTTTAACACAAAAGGTAGAAGGTAGAGAAAAATATATAATTAAACAAAGCATGCAAGATCACAAGGATGCAATTCAATTGGTGCTTAAAACTTTAGTAGATGAGACCAATGGAGTAATTAATAGTGTAGAGGAAATTGCAGCAGTAGGCCATAGAGTCGTTCATGGTGGAGAGTTTTATTAAAGCTCGGTGTTAATCGATGAAAAGGTAATGCAGGCTTTAGAAGAGTGTGCAAAATTAGCACCACTGCATAATCCACCAAACATTATTGGAATTAATGCTTGCAAGGCTCTTATGCCAAGCACACCTATGGTAGCAGTATTTGATACAGCTTTTCATCAAACTATGCCTGAACATGCGTATATTTATCCGCTTCCTTATGAATTATACGAGAAAAATAAGATTAGAAAATATGGTTTCCATGGAACCTCTCATAAGTATGTGTCACAGGTTGCAGCTGAAATGATGGACAAGGATATAAAGGATTTGAAAATTGTTTCCTGCCATTTAGGTAATGGAGCCAGTATTGCTGCAATTAAAGGTGGGAAATCCATTGAAACAAGCATGGGCTTTACACCGCTAGCAGGTCTTGCGATGGGAACTAGAGCTGGAGATATAGACCCAGCAATTATAACCTTTATGATGGAAGAATTAAATTTATCTAGCGATGAGGTTATGGATGTAGTAAATAAAAAATCCGGAGTATTAGGAATCTCAGGATTAAGCAGTGACTTTAGAGATCTTTGGTCAGCTGCGGAAACAAACAAGAGAGCTCAGCTTGCTCTAGATGTATTCCACTATAAAATTAGAACCTTCATATGCAGCTACGCTGGAGCTTTAGGTGGAGTAGATTGTATTATATTTACTGCGGGCATCGGAGAAAACTCAGCAAAAGCAAGAGAAGCTTGTTGCGAAGAATTAGAGTTCTTAGGTGTTAAAATCGACAAGGAAAAAAATAATGTAGCAGGTAAAGCTGTTGATGTAAGCGCAGCAGATTCCAAAGTAAAGATACTTGTTATCCCAACTAACGAAGAATTGATGATAGCTAGAGACACAAAGGAAATTGTTGTTTCCTAAAATTATAAAATGCAAAGGCACATTATAACTG
>JARDZI010000451.1 GCA_029240935.1 Clostridiales bacterium | reverse complement strand
ACATCTACAATTAGGGGAACTTCCAGTGTTATAGCCCTTTCCATTTCTTCTTTTACAATTTTTTTAACTATTTCAAGCTCATTCTTTTCAACTTCCAATACCAATTCATCATGAACCTGGAGTATTAACCTTGAATTAAGCTTCTCATTTTTAATCCTATCGGAAACATTAACCATAGCAATTTTTATTATATCTGCTGCTGTTCCTTGAATTGGTGTATTCATGGCTAATCTTTCACCAAGCATTTTTACATTTCTATTGCTTGAATTAATCTCTGGTATGTATCTTAATCTATTCATAAGAGTTTTAACATAACCATTAGTTTTTCCATCTCTTATTGCAATATCAAGATATTCCTTAACACCCTTGTACCTTTCAAAATAATTATCTATATACTTTTTTGCTTCCTTAATTGGAATTTTAATATCCCTGGATAACCCAAAATCACTTAACCCATAAACGATACCAAAGTTAATTGCTTTAGCTCTGCTTCTCTCAGTTGATGTAACCTCATCCATAGGTATATTTAGTATCTCAGCAGCAGTCCTCTTATGTATATCTTGGTTGTTTTTAAATGCATCTATTAGATTTTCATCCTTAGAAATATGAGCTAAAACTCTTAACTCTATTTGAGAATAATCCGCTGATAATATAATTCTATTTTTTAATGCAGGTATAAATGCCTTTCTTATCCTTTTACCCTGTTCAAGCTTAACTGGTATGTTTTGAAGATTAGGCTCAGTACTTGATATTCTTCCAGTAGTTGTAACAGTCTGGTTAAAGCTAGAATGTATTTTACCATCATCACTAACACTTCCAAGGAGCCCATCTATGTAAGTAGATTTCAATTTTACTAATTGTCTGTAATTAAGTATTTTATCAATTATTTCATGTTTTGAAGATAACTCCTCTAACACCTCTGCATTAGTCGAATAACCAGTTTTAGTCTTTTTAATGATAGGGAGCATTAATTTTTCAAATAGTATTACACCTAGCTGTTTAGGGGAATTAATATTAAATTCCTCTCCGGCAAGATCATATATGTGGGCTGTTAAACTATCTATATCCTCACTTAATTGGAATCCTATCTGATTTAAAATTTCCTTATCCACCATAAAACCTTGAGCTTCTAATTCCGACAGTACCCTTACTAAAGGCATTTCTACCTTGTAAAATAAATCCCTCATTCCATATCTGTCAATTTCACTTAACATCTTTTCCTTAATTGAATCCATTTTGCTAACGAACAAGCTTAAAACCTTTTGATTTTCATTTTGATTATTGCCGCTAAACATCAACCCTTCAAATTTTTCCATAATACTAGTAACATCATATTTACTTTCAGATGGATTTAAAAGGTATGAAGCAATTTCAAAATCAAAATCTAACCCTAACATCTCTATTCCTATGCTTCCAAGATAATTATACACATGCTTTGCACCAAATGTATTTTTTAATATTGTTTCACACTCAAAAACATTTTTAAAGTCATTAATACTCTGTTTATCAACGGAATAATTTCCGTTAATAATAAACCTTTCCAGGTTTTTCTCATTAAATTCCATAATAAAATTAAAGGTTTTAGAATTAATAATATTTTGTATTATAGATATATTACCATCATATGGTTTTATATCAGGTAATTCCATTTCTGTAGTACTTTCATCATCATTAATTTTTAATTTTTCCATTAAGCTTCTAAACTCATATTTTTTAAATATTTCTCTAACCTGCTTAGCATCATATTGATTAACTGCAGCACTTTCAATATCAATATCTATTGGTACATTCCTATCTATAGTAGCAAGTTTTTTACTTAGAAAAGCTTCGCTTTTATGTAATTCAAGATTTTCTTTAAGCTTTACCCCAGTAATTTTATCTATGTTTTCATAAACCTCTTCAACATTACCATATTCAGAAAGCAGTTTTAATGCAGTCTTCTCACCCACACCTACAACTCCAGGAATATTATCTGAAGCATCTCCCATAAGACCTTTTAAGTCAATAATCCCTTCAGGAGAAAATCCATATTTTGCTTTTATTACACTCTTGTCATATACTTCTATTTCTGATATTCCTTTTTTAGTAAACATAACTCTTGTATCATCAGAAACTAACTGTAAGGCATCCCTGTCCCCAGTATAAATAAGTACTTCTAAGTCAGAGGCTTCATATTTTTTTGAAATAGTGCCAATTATATCATCAGCCTCATAACCGTCTATTTCAAGAATACCAATATTAAATGCAGATAGAAGCTTCTTTAAAGGATCCAGCTGCAGGGCAAGTTCATCTGGCATCTTCTTCCTGCCTGCTTTGTACTCCTTATATTCCAAATGTCTAAAGGTAGGTGCCTTTCTATCAAATGCAGAAATAATGTAATCTGGTTCTACCTCTTGGAAAATTTTAAACAGCATAGTTGTAAAACCATATATTGCTCCTGTTGGTTGACCATTAGATGTAGTCATGGGTGGCAATGCATAAAATGCTCTATTTATAAGGCTATTTCCATCAAGAATTACTAGTTTTTTTTTGTTCACAATAATCTCCCCTTATTTAATACTATTTCTATTATATAGAATTTTCTCCATTGTGTAAAAGAATATTAAAAAGCCAGGTATATACCTGGCTTAAACATTAAATGTTATTAACTTTTATTAGTATGTCCTGGTTAATTGTTTCATTTATAACTTTAAATTCGATTTCTGATTTAGAAAGAAGTTCTT
>JARDZI010000450.1 GCA_029240935.1 Clostridiales bacterium | reverse complement strand
CACTCCAGTGTTTCCCTTAGCAAATGTTTGCTTCCCATTTTGTAGCATTGCAAAATCCTGGTTTATGAGTTTTTCTGAGTATAGCTTTCTTAACCATTTCAAAGCATCAAGATATTCCTTCTCTGCATAGTTTGGAACAATTTTGCCACTTGTATCTAATCCCCAGCTGGTTGATGCTCCAAAAACAGAGGTAATATATGATATAACATCATTCTGATACTTACCAAAGTTTGAGTCAAGAACAAATCCTGTAGTATCTGTCTTTCCATTTTTATCATAATCACCAGTTCCAAAGGTCTTGATCATTGTATACAATTCATCTGTGTTGGTTGGCTCTTTAAGACCAGCTGCATCTGCCCAATCTTTCCTGTAAAGGATACCATTTCTGGCAATAGGACGCCAGCGTGGAACCAAATAATTTTTACCCTCGTACTTTGAATTATCCCACTCAGCCTTACTCAATGAGTTCAATGCGGGATAGTCCTTGAGATAAGGTCCAATTTCCCAAAATGCCCCTTGTTTTAATGCACCCAAATAAGCAGAATGCTTGTCATCTGTTATAAGCATGAACATTGGCATTTCACCTGATGCTATTGTCATAACAAATTTATCATTATAACTTGCTGCCGGTGCCCAGGTAATATCCAGCTTTGTATTTGTGTATGTTTCTATTTCCTTAACAATTCTGTTGTCCACTGCTGGAGCATCACCATATGTTTGATTAAGTCCTGTAATCTTGAAGGGTTCTTTACTTTCAACCACACTGCTCTCTGTTCCCTTGTCCTTTTTACCGCAACCCGCTACAAAGGCAGTAGCCATTGCAACCATTGAAAACATGGCTATCATTTTCTTAACTTTTTGATTCATTTTTAGTTCCTCCCTTATAATTTATAATATCTATATTAAATTTCCGGAGTATATTTATTTTGTGTTAAAGTGCTCCGGTATTAATTTCATAAAGGTAAATACTTTAACTATTAACCTTTAATAGATCCGAGCATTACACCCTTGACAAAGTGTTTTTGTAGGAAAGGATACACTAATAAAATAGGCATGGTAGCTACTAATATTACTGCCATTTTAATGGATTCACTAGGAGGGGTTACTGCTCCTGTAGTTTCATTACTTCCAATCATTTGAGCCATCATTATAACTTGTCTCAACACCACCTGTATAGGCCACTTTTTTGTGTCACTAATATACATAATTGCTGCAAAAAACGCATTCCAATTTGCTACAGCATAAAAAAGTGAGATTGTAGCTAAGGCCGGCGCTGATAATGGCAGCACAATTCTAAATAATATACCAATATCATTACAACCATCTATTTTTCCAGCTTCCAAAAGTTCTACAGGTATCTGCTGGAAAAAATTCTTTAATACTATAAGATTCCACGTATTGATTGCACCTGGAATGATTAATGCCCATAAACTATTATACATATGCAAGGATTTTACCAAGAGAAAGCTTGGTATCATTCCTGCACTGAATACCATTGTAAATGTGATTAAAGCCATTATAACATTGCGTCCCGGTAAGCTCCTATCTGCCAGTGGATATGCTGTTAAAGAAGTTAAAAGCATATTAATCAAAGTACCAACAACTGTTACAAACAACGAAATCATCAAACTATTTCTAATAGAAGATGTAGAAAAAATATACTTGTAGGAAGCTAACGTAGGCTCAGACGGTATGAGAACAAAACCCTTTGCGGCAATTTCAGCTCCTGAAGCAAAGGAAGCACCAATTACATATAGTAATGGTATAATAGCAGCGACCGCATATAATGTTAAAATACTATAGTTAAAGCTATCAAAAATTCTGCTTCCTAAGGAATTATATCTATTCATTGTCAACACTCCTCTTCATAATATTTGAATACCTTAGAAAATTCCTTCTTCACCGAATTTTGAAGCAAATTTGTTTGCTGTAAAAATTAATATTAATCCTACAACTGATTTGAAAAGACCAACAGCTGTAGTAAAACTAAAGTTTCCTTGTTGAACGCCATTTGTGTATACATATGTATCAAAAACCTCTCCTACTTCTCTCGTCATAGGATTTACCATAAGAATCAATTGCTCAAAACCTGTGTCTAGAAAAGCTCCCAATCTTAATATTAATAAAATTACGATTGTGCTGCGTATTGCTGGCAATGTAATATGCCACATTTGTTTCCATCTATCAGCACCATCTATAATAGCAGCTTCATACAAACTAATGTCAACTCCAGATAATGCTGCGAGAAATATAATGGTTCCCCATCCACATTCCTTCCAAATAACCTGTAAGGTAATCAGCGGCCTGAACAGAGATGGATTCATCAAAAATGATACAGATTGTCCTCCTGAACTTCTAATAATACTGTTGATTAAACCATCATCAGCATTCAGAAATATAAAAGTTAGACCAACAATAACAACCCAAGAAAAAAAATGAGGAATATATACAAGTGTCTGAATTATTTTTTTAAACTTCTCTTTTCTCACTTCATTTAAAAGCAATGCAACAATTATTGGTAACGGAAAATAAAATACAATATTTAATATGGCTATATAAAGTGTATTTTTTAGTAGTAATATAAATATACCATCAGTAAAGAATTGTTTAAAATTCGCAAATCCTATCCACTTACTGTGAAAGAATCCGAGAAATGGAGAGTAATCCTTAAATGCAATAAGTAATCCCCACATTGGAATATACCTGAATACCAGAAAATATAT
>JARDZI010000449.1 GCA_029240935.1 Clostridiales bacterium | reverse complement strand
TGAACAATACTCAAATCATCATAATGAATGAAATAAATTGTAGTGTTGCAAATGTACTAATGCAAATAAAAAAGTTTTGAATAAATATAAAGTTGTATATTTCAATATCAATAAAAGCAATGCAAACGATTTTAGTTGTAATAAGACTATAAATGTTGAGAATACAAGGCTTTTCTGTATTTAAATAGTGCTCAATGTATTGAGTATTATGCATAATTATGATAGAATAAAATTTAAAATAATGTAACAAATGTTGGACAAATGAAATACTATAGAAATAATCATGCAATAATAAAATGTTATAAATATAGGGGGATTGGAATGAAAGGATTTGAGTTGCCTGAAAAGCAGGGTTTATATAATCCTGATATGGAAAAAGACAATTGTGGTGTTGGGTTTATAGCAAATATAAAGGGAAACAAGAGCTATGATATTCTAAAGCAGGGGCTGCAAATATTGAAAAGCTTAAAGCATAGAGGAGCTGTAGGTGCAGACTCAAGCACAGGTGATGGCTCAGGCATTATGCTTCAAATACCGCACAGGTTTTTGAAGGAGGAGACTGGGAAGCTTAGCATTAACTTACCTGCTGCAGGCGACTATGCTGCAGGCATGGTATTTCTCCCAAGACATCCAAATGCAAGACTGTTCTGCGAAGGAATAATGGAGAGGATTATCAGAGAAGAAGGACAAAGTCTTATAGGTTGGAGAGAAGTGCCTGTGGATGAAGAGGCTTGCGGGGAATCTGCCAAAGCTACCAGACCGGCGATTGCCCAAATCTTTATTGATAGAAAAGGACAAGAGAAAGATGCTTTTGAGAGAAAGTTATTAATTATAAGAAAGCGTACCCAAAAGGAAATAACAAAAAATCAGAAGCCTTATACAGACAGCTTCTATATTTGTTCTCTTTCCACCAGCACAATTGTATACAAGGGTCAGGTTATGGGCTATAAGCTTGAGGAATTTTATGTTGACCTAGCGGATGAGAGAGTAAAAACTTCCATTGCTCTCGTACACGAAAGATACAGCACAAATACCTTTCCATCCTGGAAGCTTGCTCAACCCTTTAGGTATATTGCTCATAACGGAGAGATTAACACCATTACAGGAAACAAGCACTGGATGAATGCAAGGGAAGGTGTTCTGCATTCTGAGCTGTTCGGGGAAGATTTTAAAAAGATTTTGCCCATTATAGAACCAGGCGGAAGTGATTCTGCGTCACTTGATAATGTTTTGGAGGTATTTCAGAAAAATAACCATCCTATTACAAACTCTTTAATGATGCTCATACCCGAAGCATGGCAGAAGGATTCCACTATGAGTGCTGAGAAAAGGAGCTTCTATGAATATCATGCAAGGGTTATGGAACCTTGGGATGGTCCTGCAACCATTGCTTTTACAGACGGAGTTAATGTTGGGGTTACTGTTGACAGAAATGGTTTAAGACCAGCTAGATACTTAATAACCAAGGATGATTTAATTATTATGGCTTCAGAAATAGGTGTGGTGGATGTACCCTCTGAAAATATAATTGAAAAGGGCTCTGTTCTGCCGGGAAAGATATTGTTAGTTAATACAAATGAGGGGCGAATTATTCCTGATGAAGAGCTTAAGGCTGCGGCCAGCGGTAGAAAGCACTTTGATAAATGGGTACAAGAAAATCGAAAAACTATTAATGATATAGAACAGACTTATGAAGCGAAGAAAATAGACCATCATACTCTTCACAGAAATCATGTTATTTTTGGATTTACTGAAGAGGAACTTAAGCGAATAATTGCCTACATGGCTGAAAATGGCAAGGAGCCTATAGGGTCAATGGGGATTGATATACCTTTGGCTATATTATCACAAAAATCTCAGCTGTTTTTTAACTATTTTAAACAAAAATTTGCTCAAGTTACAAATCCATCAATGGACCCTATACGTGAAGATAAGGTAATGTCTTTAATCCAGTTTGTTGGAAGTCATGGAAAGCTTTTGGACAAAATTGAAACTGAAATAAACTGTAAATATATAAAACTGGAGCATCCTGTTCTTACAAGTCAACAGTTAGAGAATATACGAAACTTAAACACTAAGGATTTTAAAGCAATTACTATACCAACTGTTTTTCAAGCGGACCATAAGGATAATGGATTGAAGGAAGCTTTAGACTACTTATGCAAGCGTGCAGAGGAAAGTGTGAGACTTGGCTATAATATAATAATTTTATCAGACAGAAGTATGGATATGTATAATGCACCAATACCAAGCCTTCTGGCATTAGGAGCGGTACACCATCATCTTGTGAAGAGAAAGCTCAGAACCTCAGTGGATATAATCATTGAGACCGGGGATGCAAGAGATGTTATGCACATGGCACTATTAGTAGGCTTTGGAGCAAAAGCAGTGAATCCATATATGGCTTTTGAAACAATTGCATATATGACTGAAACTAAAAAGGTAAAAGCAAACACTGAAGAAGCTTTTGAAAATTATATTGAGGCAATTTGTTCAGGGCTTTTAAAGGTCATTTCAAGAATGGGTATCTCAACACTGCAAAGCTACTGCGGAGCTCAGATATTTGAAGCTATTGGAATAAACCAAGAAGTAATTGATGAATATTTTACAGCTACTCCGGCTCTTATTTCGGGGCTAGGGCTAGAAGACATAGGTAAGGAAGTACTGCTAAGGCAAAGCTCAGCCTATGGTGATTTTGATAAGCTGGATGTAGGCGGAGAAATATTTTGGAA
>JARDZI010000448.1 GCA_029240935.1 Clostridiales bacterium | reverse complement strand
GTTGAAAATTGCATATATGACGGTATCAATAAGCTAGAATCTAGTTTAGACCAAATCTCTGCAGATTTTTGCTGCTCAGGGAGCACTAGATTTATTTGACTATACGGTTCAAAATCCATTACTTTTGTGAATCCATTTATAGGGAATGCATAGTGTACAATTGCCTGTGATGGAGCTTTTCCTTCAGTATCTTTTAGAATTATATCTGTAAATTTCTTTTTCCCATTTTCTACAGTATAACTCTTTCCTTCTATGCCCCAATTAAGTAAATTTTGACCTTCTTCACTATAAAAATAATCAATCATTTTTACAGCCTCTTTCGGATATCTGCCTGAACTTGTTATAGCTCCTGCCCATCCAACCTTTTGTATTAAATCTGCAGATGCTGCATAAGCCTTTCCACTTGGTCCAGCTGGTGGAGCTAATGGTGCCAATGAGAATTCTGGCAATTTTACTCTAGCAGCTTTGGTATTATTACCAATACCACCACCTACTGTCATATATGAACCACCAACTAAATCCCCTTGCAGCTTTGAAGTAAATGCTTTTGAATCATTACTAGCAAAATCAGAATCAATAAGTCCCTCTTTATACCAATCAGTCATTGTAGAAATGAAATCTTTGTATCCTGGTTGTAACGGTCCATATTGAACTTTTCCATTTATAGGATCTTTGTACATACCATCTAGAACTCCCCAAGCTGCAGCAAAATATTGCATCGGATTATTTGATTTGGTTTCACTCCAGGGAAGCTCATCTTTTTTGCCATTACCATTTGGATCTTTTTCTTTAAAGGCCTTTAATACTGTATGCCATTCATCAATAGTTTTTGGTTCCTTTAAATTTAATTTTTCCAACCAATCTGCTCTTAGTACAAATCCCCAATAACCAGTACGTTTTGGTTCTGGATCTAACTGATAAAATGCAGGTATAGAACCATCGTCTAGTAACGCTAGTTTTTTACAATCAGGATATTTCTCAAGTGCTTTTTTGTAATTAGGTGCATGTTGTTCTACTAAGTCATTTAGTCTTATAATCGTCTTACTTGTTAAGTATTTTGCAATTCCACCAGGCATTCCACCCCAATTCCAGAAAATAACATCCGGAAGTTGATTTGATGCTATAATAAGATTTAGTTGTTCATTTTCATTTGTTCCAGCAGCAGGATGCTGCCACTCAATATCTATACCTGTCTTTTTTTCAAGTTCCTTAAAGCCTTCAGCTTCTCCCATATCCTTAAGTTCTCCACCAGAATGATTCGGTTGATACCAAGTAAGCTTAATATTCTCTTTTAAAACATTAGCATCTTTTTTATTCTCATTTAACTTGCCACATCCTGATAGGGTAATTGTTAATGAAAACATTGCTAATACAACAGCCTTAACTCTTAATTTTTTATTCATGTTAATCCTCCTTGTATAAATCTTCACAATAATTTTTTTGATAATCTAACCTTTAATTGCTCCAACCATGATACCCTTTACAAAATATTTTTGTAGGAAAGGATATACCAGTAAGATAGGTACAGTAGCCACTACTATTGTAGCATATTTAATTATTTCACTTATGTCTTTTCCTTTTTGCGAACCTAAACTCACCATCATATCATCAGTGGAACTAAAAATTAGAATTTCTCTTAGCACGAGCTGTAATGGAAACATTTCTCTTTTTCTAAGGTATAGCATAGCATTAAACCAAGAATTCCAATGCCCTACACCATAAAACAAAACCATAACTGAGATAACTGGCATAGATAGAGGGAGTATTATTTTAAAAAGTATAACTATATCATTAGCCCCATCCAATCTTGCTGATTCCTCCAAGCTTTCTGGAATTGACATAAAATTTGTTCTCATAATAATAAGATTCATTGTGCTAACAAGTCCTGGAAATATTAGAGCCCATCTTGTACCCATAAGTCCAATATCACTCATCATAAGATAAGTTGGAATCATACCTCCACCAAAGAACATTGTAAAAACTACCAAAAACATTATTAAATTGTTTAATAAAAGCCCTTTTCTTGAAAGTGTATATGCTAATAATGATGTTATTAGTATATTGAAGCTTGTACCAACCAAAACATAAAATAAAGTATTTTTATAACCTATCAAAATATTAGGATTTTTCAATACAAGTTTATAGGCCCCAATTTGAAAACCTCTAGGTAATAAAAGTATCCCTCTGTGCTGTGACATTTCAGTTGGATCGCTTAAAGATGCAAATACAACATATAGAAAAGGATATAAGGTTACTGCAATTAATAGAAGCATAAATATTGAATTAAATACATCAAATATCTTTTCACTAGAACTTTTTTTTATCGCCATCTATTTCCTCCTACCATAAGCTAGTTTCACTAAATTTTTTGCTTATTTTATTTGAACTTATAAGTAAAATAAAGTTAATGATGGAGTTAAATAAACCTACTGCTGCACTATAACTATAATTGGCTTCTACTATACCCTTCCTATAAACAAAAGTTGATATAACATCTGCTGTTTCATAAGTTGCTGGATTATAAAGCAGCATTACTTTTTCAAAGCCTACATTCATCATCTGTCCCATTTTCAATATTAACAATATTACTATAGTTGGCATAATTCCTGGGATTGTTACATAAATAAGCTGCTTCCAACGTCCAGCTCCATCTATTTTTACAGCTTCATATAATTCACTGTCTATTGATGATAATGCAGCTAAATAAATTATAGATCCCCAACCAACTCCTT